>JAILFE010000392.1 GCA_024697725.1 Oscillospiraceae bacterium | reverse complement strand
ATTGTCGATAACGATATTGTCACGCTCCTTGAGCTTGTCGATTATGATCTGGCTCGTGAATGCACGGCGGACTTCATAGTCCGGGTTTGCCGCCTGTATCGCATTTTCGATCCCGCCGATCGTCTTCTCGCGGCTGTCATTGTAGCTCGTGCCGAAGCTTACCATAAGGATAACGGGCTTGTCCGCCGAGGTATCGTCCTCTGTCGGCTCCGCAGCCGCTGCAGCGGTGGTCTCCGGAGCGGCTGCTGTTGTCGCTTCTGTTGTCGCTTCTGTTGTCGCTTCTGTTGTTTCAGCAGCAGTCGTCGTCTCCTGCACCGCAGCTGTTGTCGCAGCGGGTGAACCCGCGCCGCATCCCGCAAATGTGAATGCATACATCACGGTACTGATCGCAAATGCTGCGATCTTTCTGAGTTTCATAATATTACCTCCTGGATTTGTTTATATGTTGAACGGATATACCGTTTCAGCCATGATATTTTTCATAAAGCTCGTCCGAAATGTCGAAATGCTCTGTCAGCGTTTTACGGTCAAGCAGTTCGGCGGGTCTTCCGGTGCCGGTGCATACACCATTTTTCAGCAGCATGATCTTGTCCGAGATCTTCCCGGCAAGCTCCGTTTCGTGCAGTGACATGACTACCGCGATGTCGTGTTCTCTTCTCAGCCTGTCCAGCATTTCAAGGAATGTCAGCTTGTAGTGTATGTCAAGAAACGAGGTCGGCTCGTCGAGAAGCAGTATCTTCGGTTCTCGGCAGACCGCCCTTGCGAGCATCACACGCTGTTTCTGACCGTCGCTTATCTCGGAAAAGAAGCAGTCGGCAAGCTTTGCGCAGTCGGTCATCTCCATAGCTTCGCTGACGGCTTTTTTGTCCGCATCACCAAGCAGCCCGAATGTTCCGGTGTACGGGTATCTTCCGGTCTCGACGACATCCAGACATGTCATCATATCGGTCCCGGGGCGGTCGGTCAGCATCGCAGAAACGAGCTTTGCGACATCGTTTCGCTTTGAGCCCGATACGCTCACACCATCTATCAGCATTTCTCCCGACAGCGGCGGTATCTGCCCCGACAGAGTTTTCAGCAGTGTGGATTTGCCCGAACCGTTCTGTCCGATGAATGTCAGTATCTCGCCGCCGTTCACTGTAAATGATATGTCGTGCGCGATCTCACGTTTTCCGTAGCCCGCACATAGGTTTCTTATTTCAAGCATTTTCTTTGTTCTTTCTGAGCATTATGATAAGTACCACAGGCGCACCGATCACCGATGTGACCGTGCTTATCCCGAGTTCCGACGGCGATATGACCGTCCGCGCTATAATATCGCTTATAATGCAGAACACCGCTCCGCCGAGGAAGCACGCGGGTATCATTATTATCGGCTTCGCCGTTCCGAAAAGCATCTTGACAAGGAACGGAACAGCAATACCCACGAATGTAACGGGTCCCGCGAATGCCGCTACACAGCCCGAAAGCAGGCTCGACAGCAGTATCATCGCAATGCGCACAGCCTTTATGTTCACGCCCATATCAACGGCGTAGCTCTCGCCGAGCTGATACGCGCTAATCGGCTTTGAGAGGAAGAATACCGCCGTGAACGCCGAAAAGATGATCACAGCACAGACGACAAAAGATTCCGTTCTGAAGCCTGAGAACGTCCCCACCGACCAGCCGCGAAGGTTCACGATATCCGAGTCATCCGCGAAATTCACGATTATGTCGGTTATCGCGGTACATATATAGCCGATCATTACGCCGCATACGACGAGAAGCGACATGCTTCGTATACGCGATGACATAAGCAGTACCGCTGACATTGCTGTAAGAGCACCGACAAAAGCCACTGCCGCCATAAGTGCCGAGTTGAGAATTATCGCACCGCGTGCAGCGAGTATCAGAGCAATCGCCACGGTCAGCCGCGCACCGGATGATATACCGAGCACGAACGGTCCCGCGATAGGGTTGTGGAAATACGTCTGGAGCATATATCCCGACAAAGCCAGAGCCCCGCCGAGCACAGCCGCGGCGAGAGTCCGCGGAAGCCTTATTTTCAGCAATATCATCGCCGATGTTTCGTCCGAACCGCCGCCGTAAAGTATATTCAGTATTTCCCCGGGCGATATTGACGCGCTTCCCGCCGATATACTGATAACGATAAAAGCTATAGTCAGCACGCCGAGAAGTGCAAAAGAATAAATAATCCGTTTTTTCATTCTATCTTGTATAAATATGTTGTTTTTTCTCCGGTATCGGAAAACACCGTGTGCAGGTCGGTGAGGATGTCACCGGTCTTCATTATGTCCTGATACACGCTTCGTCCGGTACACCATACGTCCCCGTTCTTGACAGCCTTGAAATCTTTCAGGAGCTCGTTTTTCGCGGTCAGCTCGTCGATGCTGTGTATGTCGCCGGAGATGTTGCAGTTGTATATTATTATGTCCGCATCCTTTGCATGAAGGCAGAACTCCTCGGGTTCAAGAGTCACAGCGGAAAGTGCGTTATCATCTCCGATGAAGTCAAAGACGTTCTTTCCGCCCGCCATTTCTATCATCTTAGTGATGTAGTCTCCGGCTTTTCGTGTTACGATGCGTCCGGATGATGTGATGTAGAAAAAGACCGCTGTTTTCCCGCTTGACTCTACCGTGCCGAGTTCATCAAAATGTTTTTTCTGCTCATCGAAGAGCTTGTCTCCGAGCTCCGGGCAGCCTGCCATTTCCGCATAGACCTTTATCCATTCGCAGCGCCCGAGCGGGTGCGTTTCGTAGCTTGAACGGTCAACGAAAACCGGAATGCCGAGCTCTTCGAGCTTTTCCCGCACCTTCGGGACGTGCTCCGACATGGTGGACTGTATCGAGAGTCTGCATCCCTGCAATAAAAGCAGTTCATAGTCAGGCTCGCGGTATTTCCCTGCATAGATGATATCTCCGCGTTCCATTGCAGAACGGGCGTTTTCTATGTACCAGCCGTCCGTGTCAACT
This sequence comes from Oscillospiraceae bacterium, assembly GCA_024697725.1. GTDB lineage: Bacteria > Bacillota > Clostridia > Oscillospirales > Ruminococcaceae > RGIG4694. Next base: position 6,836 of record JAILFE010000392.1, on the reverse strand, counting down.
GCCGAAAAACGTATGTCGGAGAGCCTGTCCATAGCGTCGTAGAAGCACATGACAGCGCTTGCCGCAAGGTATATAAGGTCGGGCGAACGAGGTATCACAGTAATGTCCGGAGCGAGCCCTGATGGTGCGCAGTCCGTTATCAGATACGCGCCGCCGTCACTTGTGGTTATCATCGAATCTCCGTTATCGTACTCATATATCGTGAAGCATTCGGCATAGGCGTTTTCGCACTTCACGGGTTCGCTGTATCCCGCAATGATATACGGGACATCCGGCACTGCTTTAGCCTGTCCGCAGGCGCAGAGGCTCGCGATCATCACAGCTGCGAGCAGGGCAGATATCAACTTTTTTATCATGATCTCTTCTTCTTTGATTTAATAACGCCGAATACCGCGCCTATGATAACGACAGCTCCGAGCGCGGAACCGCCTGCGATAAGCGGTATATCCAGATTATTTTCCGCAGGAAGCGAGGACTTGTCAAAGGTTATTTCATAGGCTATCAGGTGCGGCTCGCTCATAGCTACTGTTTCTGCCTGTACGGAAAGCGGTTCGTCGAGCGTGTGCACGGGTATCTCGAATACGGAATTGCCCTCGGTATTCACCGGCAGGAACTCTTTTCCGTCAACTATCATAAGATCGTAGTTCGGGCTGCTCCATTCCACGCGGGCGGTCATGCTTCCGTCCGAGACCGTGAGCTCAAGCGGCGAAGTTATGCTCGCCCTGCCTGTGCCGCCGGTCATCGTCACCTCAATGCTGTAAACACCATCTGTCATACGTCTGCCGGCTTCTTTCCGAGCTCTGCTGCGTTTGCCATGACTTCGGTATAGCCTGTCCCGCCGCAGAATATTACTGATGTTTTCATAAATTTCCTCCTGAAAATGAAATAAAAAAATGGTGCTGCCAGACGAAATGGCGCACCAAATAAAAGGACATACAATTACAGTATGTCCTGCTTGAAAAACGCGATTCCGGTTACGGCAGAAACACAGCCTCCTTCCACGTATCTGACTTATTCTGTTTGTGCCGCATGGTACAAACAGACTTCACAGTGACCGACTCGCGGGGAATTGTGTTTTCCACAAGGAAATACACGCACCCACATTCCGTGTCCCGATACATTAAGTTCGGGTGAAGGAAAGCTATATATTAAATTGTAAGAGTTTGCTAATTCGCATATCATAATATATCATACATCATTTTTGCGGTATTGTCAAGACTTTGTAAAGTTTTTTTACAGATACAGATGAAAATATGCATGAACAGTACAGGCGGAATATTTCATGACAATGCACGCTGCGAGCTTCTTCGCGCCCTCTTAGTCGGGCTGTTCCATTACTCCCGTGAAATTCTTCTTGACATTCCCGATGTTGCTTCCGTTTGGGTCATTATCTTATCGACAATGTCATTGTCCTCGATCCCGAGGTTTTTGAGAAAATCCCTTTTCATAGTGTTTACTTCCTACAACTTTTTGCGTGTCTGCTCACATTCCGTAGATTTACGTAGTTGCGGACATATTCAACAGTACATAAATACTGTTGGATTAAGCGCCTGCTCGTATGAGCTAACGCTTTGTTTGCCGGGAATCTGCTTATGATTTGCAGAGAAGACGGGAAGCAGGAATGATCTGACTCACATTACATTTCCGTATATTCCCTGAGATGCACGAACGCTTCTTTAATCCGGAAATCACATACCTACCGGAAAGAATATTTACGATTTGTGTATGACCCGGATAAAATGATATTGAATAAGACGATACGAGATGATATGTTTCAAATGAGAAAGACACGGAAATATGCGGGTCCGTGAATGCTTCGACCTGGCGGCGTGTCTTGTTGATTGATGGATTGCTATAGTTACAGCTTCAATGTCTGCTGTACACGGTCTTTTTCTTCAAGGCTTCTGCGGTATTCGCTCGGGCTGGCGCCAAGCTCCCGCCGAAACGATTCCGCATAATAGCTTGCACCAGAAAAACCGCAGGCAAGAGCAAGCTCGGTAACGGTCATATCTGTGCTTTTCATCAGTTCGATGCTCCTTTTCAGACGGTATTCGTTAAGATATTTCATTGGCGGGATATAAAGGAAACGCTCGAACATATTTCCGCAAGTGCGCTTTGAAACAAATCCCGCCGCTGCAATGTCATCAAGAGTTATCTTTTCGGCAAAGTGCGCGTCGATGTATGATATCATCGCTTTCATCGCGGAGAGCTGAGAACATTCGACGTGTGGCTTGTCATCCGGGGGGATATTCTCGGCTATCTCGCTCCATATCAGATTCACAAGTTCGACCACCGCCGTTTTTGCTGCGTCTTTTTTGAGCGTATCATTTGTGACATCACAGCTTGCACAGATGTAAGCGCCTCCGAACAGCTTTTTATCATATTTCTCCTTTATCAGCGAGAACCAGTACAGAATATTTTCATGCCACGGCGTACCCTTCTGCAATAATATGTAATCGAACGACTAGCCTATTATCGGCTGCACCAGCTGATGCTCGACTTCCTTTGAAACGCACAGCAGGATCGGGAGAAATATGAGCACGTTATAATAACATTCGCGCATATCCGGCGTTTTTGAAGAGTGTATCCTGCGGGAATTGAGGAACAGTCCCTCGCCAGCGCCTACTCTGACCAGTTTGCCGTTTATGTTATAAATTACCTCTCCCTCGGCACGAGAAGCTCGATATCCTCATGCCAGTGCGCGGGCATAGAATTATTGGCATATGCCGAATGATGCCCTGAAAAGAAGCCTACAGGGATATCTGTGCAGCTGTAGCGCACCTTTTCACTGCGGTCGTCCTTTACATCAAGGTTGTACCAGTTGTGAAGTCTCATATGCTCACTTTCCTTTTTGTTATAGTATTATGCAATAAAACGATTGACATGATTTGTTTATGTATAATATAATGATATCACACAAAAGCGCAGCAGTCAACCCGCATCGAAGAAAAAGGAGAAGAATATGGAAAATATAATCCAGATCAGAAATATAACAAAAGAATTTCGTGTTCCCGACAGGCGGGATGGTCTCATGGGCAGCATACGCGACTTGTTTTCCCGCAGTTATCACACTCTCCGCGCTGTTGACGATATCTCGATGGATATCGCGCAGGGTGAGATCATCGGATATCTCGGACCCAACGGCGCAGGCAAATCCACAACGATCAAGATGATGACGGGCGTTCTTGAGCCGACCTCAGGGGAGATACTCGTCAACGGCTGCGCACCGTACAGGAACCGCACACGGAATGCACAGAACATCGGGGTAGTGTTCGGGCAGAGGTCGCAGCTCTGGTGGTCGCTGCCGCTGATAGAATCGTTCCGGCTGCTCAGAGATATCTATATGATACCTGACGCGCAGTATAATGAGATGCTGGAGCTGTACAGCTCTCTCGTCGATATCGGACCGCTCCTGCACAAACCTGTGCGGCAGATGTCGCTCGGACAGCGCACACTGAGCGATATCCTTGCGGCGTTCCTGCATGATCCGAAGATCGTTTTCCTCGATGAACCGACCATTGGTCTTGATGTCTCGATGAAATCGAAAATACGCACACTTATCTATGAGCTTAACCGGAAGAAGAACACTACGGTCATTCTCACTACGCATGATATGGGCGACGTTGACGCGCTTTGTGAAAGGATCGTCATAATCGACCATGGAAAAATGCTTTATGACAATGATATCGAGCATCTGAAAAAGTATTTCGGCGCTTACCGCACTCTGAAACTGCGTGTAAAGGGCTGTCTCAGTGAGCAGGCGGAGAGCATTGCCGCAGAACTTCCCGGATGTCCGGTCACATCGGATGACAACTGGATATCCGTACTCGTGAATGAGGACAAGCAAAAGGTGGTCAGTGTGCTGTCGCAGCTTCAGACATCCTACGATATACGTGATATGCAGCTTGAGGAGATATCCAGCGAGGAGGTCATCAAGCGGATATATGAGGGAGGTGTAAGCTGATATGAAACTGAAAAGATATCTTGCGCTGACCCGCGCCGGGATAATTGAATCACTTCAGTACAGGATAGCTATGATCGTCATGGTCATAGGAAATCTTCTTTATCTGACGCTCGTATATTTCCTTTGGAAATCGATATACGCTTCGTCGGGAACAGATATCGTGAACGGAATGACCTTCACCGACACGCTGATCTATCTCGTGCTCGCGACTGCGTTGTTCCACTTCATGGAAATGTATACCGTCTGGGAGATCGGGCGGAACATACAGACAGGAAAGATCGTGCTCGATCTGATCAAGCCTATGGAGTACCGCCGCTATCTGTTCTGGTCGTATTCCGGGAGCTTTGCGGTTCAGTTTTTTACTACATTCCTGCCGACTTTCATTATCGTTGCAGTGCTTACACACGGCGCGGTGCCGATAGGGATCAATCTAGTATGGTTCGTTATTTCCGTTGCTATCGCTGTGACTATCAATTACAGCATCGATTTCATCGTCGGGACGATATGTCTTTACACAGAGTCGATATGGGGGATAAACATCATGAAGCAGGTGATAGTCCTGCTGCTTTCGGGCGCAACTATCCCGCTCGCTTTTTTTCCGGAAGAGCTGCACAGGATCGTTGAATGTCTGCCGTTCCAGTCGATCTACAATGCACCGCTGACGATACTTCTCAAAGCTGACCCCGCGCCCGCCGAGGTTCTGCCGGTAATAGGCGTTCAGCTTGCGTGGGCGGTTGTGATGACTGCCGCGGGCTGTCTTTTCTGGAAGTGCTCGCTGCGTCAGATAACGGTGAACGGCGGATGAAAGAACAATTTCAAAGGAGACCGGCTATGAAAAGAAAAGGACTTCGCTTTTATCTGCATATCTATTTCAGGATACTCGCTCAGGATCTGAAAAGCAAAATGAGCTACCGCGCCGATTTTATAATATCGACATTCGGAATGATATTCACGAATATCGCGGGATTCATCAGCTTCTGGATAATGTTCCGGAACTTTCCGTCGAAAACGGCTACGGCTATTATGAAATGCTGTTTCTGTACGGATTTTCGCTTATATCCATAACACCTACGCAGTGTATGCTCGACAACAACTGGAATCTGCGTCAGCAGGTGTTTTCTGGTGATTTCATCAAATACTGCTTTCGTCCGATAAACCTGTTCTTCTATTACGAATCGGAGATATTCGACGTAAAAGGTCTCGGACAGCTTGCGTTCGGGATAGGCACTGTTGCATATTCGTGGGCAAAGCTCGGACTGCCGCTTACTCCGTTCGCAGTGCTGAAACTGATCGTATTTCTTGCTGGAGCATCGCTTGTAATGGCAGCCTTGCAGACTGCTGGCGCAGCGACGTGTTTCTAGATAGAAAATTCATTCTATGTACTTGATCTTGCACTGCGTTTCAAAGATTATGCTAAATACCCGATAACGATATTCTCTCCTGTTTTCAGATTTATATTCACGTACATAATCCCGATCGCATTCATAGCCTTCTATCCGGGGCTTGTGGTACTTCGTCCAGATGAGGTGCCTCTGCTTTCATGGCTTTCGCCGCTGATAGGCGGAGTATTCTTCTTCCTTGGATACAAGTTCTGGATGTACGGCGCATCGAAGTATAACGGAACGGGGTCATGATGCGGCCCGGCGGCGGATCGGGATTGACGGCAGGATATAGCAAACCAATTAATTAATGTATGCTAATTGGTAACTTTGTGATTGGATAAAACTTCAGAGCAGTTTGAACGTTGGGAATATATGATCGTTGATTATATAAAAGAAAAGTATATGATGAATATGTCAGACTGTTCATATGTGAGATCTGTAAGAGAGGAGCTGTCTAAAGCAGGGGAGAGCTTATAGTAAACGATAATGAGATTATTGCATTCGGTCTGCGCAAAACTATTCTTGACTGAATGTACGGTTCTAATGTCGTTGTCTATACTTAGTATGATAGATCTTTAATCAAAAAACTATCTTTTTCAAGGCTATAATTATTTTTGAAAAACCCCTTGACTCTCACCCTAACTTCCGGCTTATAATATGCACATAAGGTGCCTTACAGAATAATTACAGGAGCTGAGATCATGAAAATAGGAGATTTTGCAAAAGCCTGCAATACCAAAATATCCGTACTGCGGCATTACGACGATCAGGGACTTCTTAAACCGCTGTACATAGACAGATTTACCGATTACCGTTATTACGACAAATCACAGATAGCTGTATTTGAGCGAATTTCCGAGTTGAAGTCTGTTGGGTTCTCGCTTGCGGAGATACGTCGTATGCTGTATTCAAACGAGCATACCGAAGCTATGTTTGCGGATAAAAAAGCAGAGCTTGAACAGCAGCTCCATGATCTCGCGGAACTAAAGGAAAGATTTACCGGAGGTATCATTATGGAGCAAACTTATAAACCGCTTATAGAAGATGTCGATATGTCGTTTGAGAACGATGAACGTGTGATCGGCAAATGGCTCGTGCTCGGAGAGTGCGGAGACGGAGATGATTACCCGACACTGCTTATAGGTGACGGGAACAGGCACTTGTATTTCCTGCCGAACGGGGAATTCTACTGGTGCTTCGGCTGGACAAAGGGAAAGCTGATCTACGGTGACGGTGAGAGCAGCTTTGCCAACGACTACCGCCTTGAACAGCGCGGCGACGATCTGTATATGATCGTCGATTTCAAGTCAATGGACTATGCCGAGACCGGCAATACTACCGCAATTGCACTTCGCAAGCTCGACAGCGTTCATTACAAGAAAGAACAGATAGCGCGTAAAGACGATATAAATAAGCCGTTCGTCAATGATGAGCGCGTTATCGGAAAATGGAAAGCGTTCTGTTACTTCGATCCCGTTGAACTGAAAAAA
>JAILFE010000390.1 GCA_024697725.1 Oscillospiraceae bacterium | reverse complement strand
GCAGTGAGATATACAGTATCTTTCTTTTCTTGTCCTGTTTATCCCAGAACTGCCTGAACGCCGTTAGTACCGCCGTCGCCCGTTCCTTTGCTGTTGGCATAATTCTACTTAGTCTCCTCCGATTTTTCTTTTATACTACGCGGTATGCATATGATCTTCCTGACGGTGAGCGGCATACACTGCCGCACCGCAGCATATATTACAAGGATATCTGCATTATATCCCTGTAGCCGGTCTGTGCGGCATCCCTGATCGCCACAAGTGTCGAGAGCGAAAGCTCTGCCTTTGTTATGTTGTTATAGACCGTGTGCAGGTCGTCGATATTGCCCATAACGATATCCGCGGCGTTCTGGTCGAGCACCCGCTGTGTTTCCTGCACATCGCCCACCACCTCCGCGAACACATCCGTAAAGGACGGTCTTGCGGAATTATCGGGCTTCGGCGCCGCTTCGTTCTGTGAGAGTATATTAAGCGGCGTTATCGTACTGCTTATCGGTATGATATACATATTTCTGCCTTACCTCGTTTCCCTTATTGCCGCGATCACTTGCCGTTGAGCTCCTGTGCCTTCGAGAGCATGGATTTTATCACCGATATCGCAGATGCATTCGCCTCATACGATCTCTGTGCCGCAAGCAGATCTATCTGCTCCTTGGTATTGTCCACATTGGTCTGATAGATATATCCGTTCTCATCCGCGAGCGGATTGTCCGGATCGTATACCGGCACGAACGGAGCCGTATCGTTCACCACATCCGCGACCTCGACGCCGGCATAGGTATAATTGCTCCTGTCCTTGCGGTAATACACCCCGCGCCTGTGTACGGATTCCCTTTCCGCGGTATATCTGTTCATGATATCGGCAAAGGTGATCTTTGTGCGGAATTTCGTGAGCTGGCGGCAGTACGGATCTCCCGTCGCCGTATTGTATGAATCCTGATTCGCTATATTCTGCGAGATCACATCCATCCTCAGTCTTTCAGCGGAAAGCGCCGAAAAACCGATATCGAGTGAATTGAGAAATGCCATCCCGGTACCTCCCTGTCATATATCCGGCTACTTGCCTATCGCCGTGCGTATCAGCCTGTATCTGCTGTTGAGATAATCTATCATCGTGCTGTACTGATACTGCGCATCCACGAGAGCGCTCGATTCCTTTTCGATATCGACATTGTTCCCGTCGAGTATCTGATTGGTATTCGTCTCATATGTCTCGACGATCCTCACTCCGAGCCTGTCGTCCTGCTTGCCCTGTATCTTTGAATGGATGACCTTGTCGAGCACGAGCCCGAAGCTGACGGTCTTCGCCTTGAAATCGGGCGTATCCACATTGGCGATATTATTGCTGATGACCCGCTGCTGATACCATGACGCATCGAGCCCCTGTTCTGCGATCTTGAAGACCGCACCGTCAAACAGTCCCATATAACACCTCTTTCACGGTTTTTGCTATAGTCAGCGGCATTGGATCTCCGACACAGACCGCTCGCAGGCGCTGTAATATCCGCAGCCGTGAGCGGGAAATGTCTGAAAATCTTTGCCGTTGACTATAACAACTCATATATGTACCATCCATCCGGATGAAAATACACTTTTACACACTATAATTATACAACTTATTTTGCCGAATTACAAGTATTTTTGTGAATCTTATCAAAAAAATTAGCCGAATTTCCGCTGTGAAATATATTGATTTTTTATAAATCCATTAATACATTAACACAGTGTACTGCTTTTGGGAATTATACCCGTTTTTGCACAAAAAAAGCAGGAGCACAAGCTCCTGCTTTGAATAATTAAAGTCTCAGCCCGCCTCGGTATTTGCACCCCGGCTCTGCGTCTCATCGTTGTAGATCTGGTCGAGAACGTCCGAAAGGCTGTCCTCGATATGGCTCATGTCAAGGAAGCATACGCGCCCGAGTATATTGTCGCCGTCGCGGAACACGATATTGGGCTCTCTTCCCCTGATCTTTTCGGTAAGCGGATAAAGATAATACACAGTTGACGCGTTGTATTTTTCCTGCATATTATACGCATTGTATATATCAATATCACGTATGCCGTAATTCACCTGTTCCTCGTCAAGGCCCTGCCATTTTGCGTCGATTATTACCCTGTGCCTGTCCTCTTTTCTTGTAAGGAACATACCGGGCTTCTGCTCGACATTGGGGATCCGGCGGTTGAGAACAGGATATATCTTATGCTGCATTTCGATGCTGAAATAGCGCTTGTCCGTCACATCTCCGAGCTTTTTGGCTATATAGCAGTCAAAGAGCTGCTCTGTCGGCAGCATCACGCTGTATATTACATTTCTGCCCGTAGCTATGGCAACGGTGCTCTTTTTGAGCAGGAACACCTTCGCCCATGTCATGGCATCGACATATGCGAGCATACTTCTGTCAAGCACGGATGCGGAGAAATCCTGCGCATAGTTCGTGGAATAATCCACCCCGTCGAAATTCGCAAGCGCGATATCTATCTTGTTGCGGGTACGTGCAGAGCAGGTTATCCCGCGGAGATATTTCAGCGTGGATTTTATCAGCCTGTTTTCGGCGCGGTTTATCGTGAACACGTCATAGATAACGTAGAACTTATCCTTGTGGGCGAAATTCTTTGTGGCGTGCTTGGCGTAATCCACCTTGCCCTTCAGGAAGTTCTCATTGTTGAGGAAAGGCACATATGCCTGTTTCAGACCGTTATTGATTATGAGCATACAGCTGTTTACGAACGAGAGCACGAAGGTCTCGAATATATTCAGCTTTTCAGCCGCCATCGTATTGATATTGTAATTGCCGAGCGGGAACGATTTTACGGACTGTATCATCTCCAGCAGCATATGCTTTTCGGAAAGCCTCTTTCCGTCCTTGGAGATGACCGACAGGTTCGGGAGTATCTCGAACTGGGTGCCGTCCTTTAGCACCACAGCACCCGCAAAGCCATCGGCTGTGAGTATGCGCTCCTTGCCCTCTCCCGAGGGGCGGAGCATATAATCGGGCTGACCCGGGAGCGATGAGAGCGGATTTTCATACACAAAATCCTCCAGCAGTCCGAATTCGTGCTCGGGTATGGGTATACCGCCCTCGCGCTTGCTGCTGCCCTCTATTGTAAAAAATTCCGATTCCTTGATATGGAACCTGTCTCTTTTTCCCATAAGCCCGGATCCTTTCGTTTCTTGCGGCACTGCCGCATACTGCCTTTACAGGAGCTTTCTGTATGCCTCGATATTGAGGAAAGCGTCGTTGTTGATCTCGTATGTATCATCGACATCGAGGAAGAGCTCTACATTGGGACCGAACACCTTTGCATAGTCGATGCTGTTCGCCTTTACGAACTGCTCCTCGGGCTTCTTGTTGTAATCGCCGAGCACCCAGCGTATCTTCTGATAGTCGGAATAGAAATACTCCTGCAAAAGCGGAACTATCGCATTCTTGAAGATATGTCCGAGCACCTCGAGCTGGGGGTTCTCGATGAGCGGCATGAAGTATGCGTGACCTATCATATGCTCTCTGTCGCAGAGTATCTCGATACGCTTGTTTATAGTCGCGAGCATATCCATTATATTGATGCCTTCGACCTCGACATCCTTGAACAGCTCAGGCTGCGGCAGCATCTCGATAAAATCGAAACGGCGGCGGATAGCGGAGTCAAGGAGCGCGATCGAACGGTCGGCGGTATTCATCGTGCCGACTATGAACACATTGTCGGGAACGCCGAACGCTTCCTGCGAATACGCAAGTCTTACTCTTACCGCCTCGGCCTGACCGAGACGCTTCGAGGGCTCGATAAGCGTGATGAGCTCACCGAATATCTTGGAGATATTGCCTCTGTTTATCTCATCTATGATGAATACATAGTTGTCATCGGGATGCTCCGCTGCCTTATCGCAGAATTCACGGAAAATACCCTTATCGACAACGTATACCATTTCCTTTTTTCTGGTACGCTCGCCGCGCTCGTTCATCGTTTCGAGGAACACGGGCTTGATTCCCTCGATAAATTCCTCATAGCCCATAGACTGATGGAACGTGGCAAATTCTATCTGGTTGAAATTATGCTTGAGCTCGTTGTATCTTTCGAGCATAGCGTTATAATCCTTCTTCATGACAGCCTCGACAGGCAGCCTGTAGATGATCGAAAGCGCATAATTGACTGTATTAAAGGTCTTGCCTGTTCCCGGCGGGCCGTAAAGAATAATATTTTTTCCCATGAATTTTCTCCTCCTGCGCCCTGCGCGATCCCCGGAAACCGTTCACCCCGCAAAGCTGTCTGATACACTTTTCTCTGCCGAAGGGCGGCGTCTGTTCTGTAAGGTTCTGCCGTCTTATCCCGCTTCCGGTAAATAAAGAGCGCTTTTTTATGCATTTCCGCCCTAATGATGAAGACCGGAGATACATACACAAGTATATTATAAACCAAAACGTTTTTTAATTCAAGCATATTTGAAAATAATTTTTGAAATTCATATACAAAATTTTGCCGCGTTTTTAGTCAATCATTATAAAATTCACCTCTTTCACCCCTTCGCAGCAACGCAGGGTTAATCGTTACCACATATAAAAGCGGCGCATCCCTGCGCTAAAAAAGCGGCTTTTGCACGGCAGGATAAAAAAAGATTATTTTCTCTTTACAAAACCGGAATATTGTAGTATAATTATTATGATTATTGACAAAATGCTTATATCGCTGACCCAGTCAGCGGTACGATAAGGGTGTGAATCAGGCATATGTTCAGAGATGTCGAAGAAAAATACCGCTATACCGGCAATGATCTGGGAGCATCGTATTCCCGCGACAAGACCGTTTTCAAGGTCTGGTCGCCGTTTGCCGACGAGGCGGCTGTTCTTCTTTACCGGAAATGTACCGACGAAAAGCCCTACCGCAGGCTCCCCATGCAGAAATCAAGGTGCGGGGTCTGGGAAAAGGTCGCTTTCGGAGATCTCAACGGTGTTTACTATACCTATGTTTTCAACCACAACGGGATATACAACGAGACTATTGACGTATATGCCCGATCAGCCGGAGCAAACGGCGCTATGGGGATGGTCATTGATCTCGATTCGACGAACCCCGCAGGCTGGAACAGCTACAAACCCATACCTCTTGCGCATTATACCGACGCTGTATTATATGAGCTGCACGTCCGCGATTTCTCGATCGACCCGAGCGGCAATTTCTGCTATAGAGGCAGATTTATGGCATTCGTTGAAAAGGGCGTTGTAAATCAGGCGGGTGCGCCCGCAGGTCTCGACCATCTGAAAGATCTCGGCATAACACACGTACACCTGCTCCCCTGCTTTGATTTCCAGACCGTTGACGAGGCGGATTACCACCGCCCGCAGTTCAACTGGGGCTATGATCCGATGAACTATAA
>JAILFE010000204.1 GCA_024697725.1 Oscillospiraceae bacterium | reverse complement strand
ACTATATGCAACAAGGACGATACAGATTATACGAACGATATGATAAAGCGCCTTCCCGATTACGGGACAGAGCCTGAACTCGTAACTATTGACAGCGACGATTATGCCGCAGAGCTCGCACGTCTCGGAAAGGATGCGCTGGTGGTGATCCCGGAGGGCTTCTCCGACAGCGTGCTTATCGACAAAAAGCCCGCAGATATCATATATGTGGGAAAAGTCGGGATCGGCTTCCGCGCCGTTATGGGCAGCATATCCTCATCCGATGCGATATCCGCAATAGAAGCCGCCGTAAAGGATGACATACTCCTGAAGACCTACGGTCTTTCCGAGGAAGAGATAGAAAGAGTACAGGAGCCGATGATGACAGTGGAATTTTCTGTACTCTCCGGAAAAACAGCGCAGATATCTTCATCGGCGGTATCCGGTCTGCTCATGACACAGTCGATGCTCGCACCGTTCATAATCTTCTTCCTGCTGCTTATGGCATCGCAGATGATAATGACGGCGATATCCACCGAAAAGATCGACAAGACACTTGAAACGCTGCTTTCCGCCCCTGTGCCGAGACTTACGATACTCGGCGCGAAGATGACAGCCGCACTTATCGTTGCGATACTCAATTCCGTATCTATGGTGATAGGCTTTTTGTTCTATCTCGTCAGCATGACGGGGAATATCACCGAGCAGGTGGCAAATGAAGCGGCGGGCGCAGCACAGACCGTTTCCGGTACTCTGAACATCGCAGAAGGACTCAACGCTCTCGGGCTGACGCTCGGCGTGGGAGATTATCTGCTCTTCGGGCTGCAGCTCTTCTTCTCGGTAGCGATAGGACTTTCCGCAGCGCTCATACTCGGAGCGCTCGCCGAGGATGCGAAATCCGTAGCCTCGCTGCTCACTCCTATAATGATAACCGTTATGATACCGTTCTTCTTCTCGATGTTCTTCAGCGCCGACAGCACGAACATAGTCATAAAGATAATCATGTACATCATCCCATTCACCCATTCCTACACAGCTCTGACCAATCTCATGAGCGGGAATATCCTTGCTTTCTGGCTCGGATTGCTCTACCAGATCGTATTCTTTGCGGGATGTATGTTCTTCGCAGTGCGGATGTTCACCTCCGACAGGATATTCACGATGTCCGGGCAGTTCTCCGAAATGATGAAGAACCGCGCAAAGAGGGGTTCTGCTTTCGGAAGAAGGAACTGATGCGACTGTAAAGGCGGTAAAAATGAGATACGACCATTTCCTGATAAAGTATAAGGCGCGGAAATTCTGCAAGATCAACAGAAATAGTTCTGTAAGAGCATTCGTTATTTATTTTGTCGTACATATTTTCGCAACTCTTCCGTATCTGCTTGGTTACTTGTCTTTCATAGATAGCAGGGACTACGTAACATTTCTGAAATGTCTCCTTTGTTATACGGCTGCATCGCTTTTTATTGAGGGGATCGTATACATCGGACTTTGCGGTTGGTTCCGCCGAAGAATATACGAAATAAGAACCACCGAAGATATTTTGGGATCCTTTAAGACCGATTATTTAGGAAAGCTCGTGCTGAACTTTATTTTAAGTACTATAGTTTTTATCTTTAGCCTTTTCTTTATTATACCCGGATTATATCTAAGCTATAAATATTCGATGGCATATTTCATCAAAGAAGAAAATCCGCGCATATCTCCCAAAAGAGCAATGACACTGAGCGGTATCATTACAAAGGGACACGTATTCGATCTGTTTTACCTGTCACTAAGTTTTCTCGGCTGGAATCTGCTGGCGATAGCTACATTAGGGATGTCGCAGCTCCTTTACAGCGGACCGTATTTCATCGCCTGCCGTGCATTTGCCTATGAAGAACTGAAAGCAGAGGCTGCCGCTGCGGGAAAAATAGACATTTCCGAAATAACAGGGATCCCGTCAGACAGCGTTCCTGCAAGCGAGAAGCCAAAGAACAGTACCGAATGGGACAGCTTCTTCAAATAAATTATGGGCCGTTGCAAATTTTGCAACGACCCATTTTTTGCATTGCAGCACCGTATTACTTTTCTTCCTTGAGAAGATCTCTTATCTCGGTGAGAAGTTCGATCTGCGGATCGGGCTTGGGCGGCTCTGCGGGCTTTTCCTCTTCCTTCTTCTTGCCTATGCTCATGAGCTTGTTTATGGATTTCATAAGAAGGAAGATTATGAATGCCATGATCAGGAAGTTTATCACAGTCGTGATAAAATGTCCGTAATCGAGCGAGAGAGACTTGACCTGTTCGGGATCGAGCCCTTCATAGTTCACCCACGGAAGCTTTATCAAGCCTGCGATCTCCGCTCCGCCTATCGACGAGATTAGCGGATTGATGAAATCGGTCGTCAGCGCTGTGACGATGCCGGAAAAGGCGCCGCCGATAAGTACGCCGACTGCCATATCCATTACATTGCCTTTAAGCGCAAACTCCTTGAATTCCGTAAGAAATCCCTTTTTTTCTGCCATGTTGATACACTCCTTTTATTATGGATATTTACAGATCCCCGTCAATTTTTCTTTTGACAAGGAGATTTACAAAGATCAGTATATCCGCCGCGATAACGCCTGCTGCGATACCCTCTGCCGGCATGAGCATCCCCTGACCGAACACCCCGAAGAATTCTCCCGCGAACACAGTGCCTATCGCCGCATTCAGTATGCATACGGCTATTCCCGCAGCAGCGCAGGATGAGCTGCGCATCTCCACCCGCAGAAGCAGCATCCCCGGCACAGCCGCCAGAAAGCACAGCGCCAGCATCACCATTCCGAGAGTTACTGCAATGCTTTGCGAGTGCAGAGCACTGTATATGCTCATGAAAACATCTGCGGCAAGATTCAGTATTATTATCGTTTTGAAAAAAGTATGCTTTTTTCCTGCATCGGGCGATAGTTTTGCCGGCATACCGTTATTATTATCCGTAGCTGCCGCCCTCCTTAGTATAATATTTCCCCTGCCATGATCCTCTGCGGCGCATCTCCTTGTCGATCTCATCCATAACGACAAACTTTTTCAGGCTCCAGAGCGGAGCGATAAGGCTGTCCCTTTCGCCGTCGCCCGTGACCCGCCATATGCACAGCTCCGGCGGGAGCACCTCAAGCTGATCGCAGATGATCGTGACATATTCCTCAAGCGTCATCACGCTTATCTCTCCCGCGGCATACATCGCTGCCGCAGCAGTATTTTTCAGTATATGGAGCAGATGCAGCTTTATCCCGTGGAGCTTCAGCTTTGCCATTTCCCGCGCCGACTGCATCATCATATCATGCGTTTCTCCCGGCAGCCCGTCGATAAGGTGGACGCATATATTCACGTTCCTCGATGCGAGCAGCTCATACCCCTTCAGAAAATCCTCATAGGTATGACAGCGGTTTATCTTTCTTGCAGTTTCATCGAATATTGTCTGAAGTCCGAGCTCGACTGTGAGATAGGTCTTCTCCGAAAGATCGGCGAAATAATCGGCGATCTCCTCGCTTATGCAGTCGGGGCGCGTCGAAACGGCGATACCGCACACATCCGGCAGCATCATCGCTTCACCGATAACAGAGCGTATCTTCCCGACAGGAGCGTAGGTATTGGTATTCGACTGGAAATACGGGATATATTTTCCCTCGCCCCATTTGTCCTTCACGGCAGCTCTGCCATCGTAATACTGCTCGGCGATGCTCCTCTGCGGATCGCAGGAAGATGCCCTGCTCCCGGCAGAGCAGTATATGCATCCGCCAGTGCCCTTTGTCCCGTCGATATTCGGACAGGTAAAGCCCGCACTGAGCGGTATCCTTATGACTTTGCAGCCGAACCTTTCCCTGAGCATACAGTTCTGGGTATAATATCTCTTGCCGCCGCCGACAAAAGCGAACGGATTATCATTCTCCGCCGTTTTCTTCTTCATGATATTTCCCCGTCGATTTCATTTGCATTCTGTCTCATAGTATATTATACCATATCTTTCGTTGAATTTCAATAGAATTTGCAAATAAGTCACATATTTTTTATAATAAAACAGAAAAATTATACTATACTGAAATCATGGAGAGGTATGTCCTCATTGGATATAACTGTCCTTATGACTTCGGCAATTATATATTACTCAGTATAAAAAAATCAGCAAAGATTTGTTGAAAAAGTATATATTTTAACTGCCGAAGTAATAACTGAAACACAAAAAGATATGTTCCGTCCGCTTTACTGCGGAAATGAGAGGTGACAGCAGCCATGAGAAATATTCTTGTAACAGGCGCATCGGGATTTATCGGAAAAACAGTTTGTGAGGGGCTCCTTGCAAAAGGGTTCACCGTTGTCGGAACGGACAATTCCTCAAACGGGCTCGAACATGAGAACTTCACGTTCGTAGCAGCCTCAATAACCTCACACGATCAGATACGGGAGATCATCATCAGATATAGTATCGACGGCATAGTGCATCTTGCCTGCTCGGTAGACAACGATTTCCCTGATGTTCTTTCATCTGAGCAGGAAAAGAGATCCGCCGATGTGGATAAATTTCTCTACAAGCTCGCTGTTTCTGAAAGTGTCCGCGATATGCTGCTGCTGAGCACGCATATGGTATACGCTGCGACCAAATCCCGCGAGCCTATCCGCGAGACTATGCCGATAAAGCCGTATACCCTGTACGGTAAGATAAAGCTCAATTCGGAAAAGGCTCTTCAGGCGGCTGTCAAAAAGACAGGCGTCACCATGGGCGTTATAATGAGGATAGCTCCCGTCTATTCTAAGACATATATCGAAAATCTGCACTCAAAGGTATACGACCCCGTAGAGAAATGCGCTTATATGTACGGCTACGGCGATTACGGCTATTCCTTCACCTGCATATACAATCTCATAGACTTCATCGTCGGCATACTGAACAACAACAACGCCGTGAATTATCAGGGCGAATACAACGTATGCGACAGCAAGCCGACGACCGCAAAGGAGATCGTTGAATTTGAGCGCGGCATACACAAGCTCAGTGTCGTGATGCAGCGCAATTACGGCACCGACAACGTAAAAAAGGTGCTGTTTGCAAACAATATCGAGATGAAGACACAGTACCGCTACAACGATTCGACCATTGCGTGCAGCAACATCACCTATGACAACACAAAAGCACAGCGGATATCGCGCTTCCACTGGAAGCTCTCAAACACAAAATAGCGGGGAGGCGGGGAGCCCCCGCGGGCATCTCGCGTCGCAAGTTAATAGCCGTTGTTCTGTTACGACCGCGATTGTTACTGACGAGATAGCACAGAACAACAGCTTTCTTCTCACACCATGATTAATTTAATGTCAAGCCTTTTCAAAAAGACTTGATGGATTCATAGTCAACAAAAAGCCATAGCATCTCTGCTGCAAAAGCAGAAGTGCTATGGCTTTTATAGTCATATCAGCACCGGATCCGATCAGACGAGTTCGATAATTGCCATTTCGGCAGCATCGCCGCGGCGGGGACCAAGCTTGTAGATCCTTGTGTAACCGCCGTTCCTGTCGGCGTATTTGGGTGCAATTTCATCAAAAAGCTTCTTGACAACAGCTTCCTTTGTTACATAGGCAAGCACCTGACGCTTCGAGTGAAGATCGTTGGTCTTGGCTGTTGTAATCATCTTTTCTGCCATAGAGCGAACTTCCTTTGCTCTTGTTTCCGTAGTTTCGATCCTGCCGTTTTCAAGCAGATAAGTCACCATCGCTCTGAGCATCGCTCTTCTGTGGGCGGTAGTACGTCCAAGTTTTCTCGGCATATATGATCACTCCTTACTTAATCAATAATAACCATCCGACACAGATAACTGTTCTCTTCGGGAGAGTGTTATCAGCTGTCGTCGTCAGAAGAAAGGTTGAGCCCCAGCGACTGAAGCTTTTCCCTGACCTCGTCAAATGACTTTTTGCCGAGGTTTCTGACCTTCATCATTTCATCCTCCGATTTATTTATGAGATCGTCAACAGTATTGATGCCTGCGCGCTTCAGACAGTTGAACGAACGTACTGACAAGTCAAGTTCCTCAATGGTCATCTCGAGGATCTTTTCCTTCCCCTTGTCACTTGCTTCGGTGAGCATATCGGGGATATCAATATCATCAGAAAGCTGAACGAACAGCTTCAGATGCTCGTTGAGGAGATTGGCTGCCTGGGATACGGCTTCCTTTGCTGATATCGTTCCGTCTGTCCAGACTTCAAGAATCAGCTTGTCATAATCCGTAACATTGCCCAGACGTGTATCTTCCACACGGAAATTCACTTTCAGCACGGGCGTATATATCGAATCGACTGCGATCACATCAAGACCGAGGTTGAGGAGCTGCTTGTTCTTTTCGGAAGAAACATATCCTCTTCCTCTGTCAAGGGTTATTTCCATATAAAGCTTTGCATCCTTGCCGAGTGTGGCAATATGCATATCAGGAACAAGAATATCGACCTCGGAATCGGTTTTGATATCTCCCGCAGTAACGACGCATTCATCCTCAGCCTGTATATATACGGTCTTGGGAGCCTCGCCGTAGAGCTTGGCGGTAAGACCCTTGAGGTTGAGAATGATCTCCGTCACATCTTCCTTAACACCGGGAATTGTAGATAATTCGTGGTGAACGCCTTCTATTTTGACAGACGTTACCGCAACTCCGGGAAGCGAGGAGAGAAGAACTCTTCTGAGGCTGTTTCCGAGAGTTGTGCCGTAACCGCGCTCCAGCGGAGCAAGGACGAACATTCCGTAGGTACCGTTGCTTTCAAGCTTAGCAATTTCGATTTCCGGCTTTTCAATTTTTTCCAGCATTTACAAAACCCTCCTAAATCGCGTTGTAACCGACAGCTAAGCCGCAGAGAACTCTGCGTGCCCTCAATTACTTCGAATACAGCTCGACGATCAGATGTGCTGCTACCTCATAATCGAGATCCTCGGGAGTAGCGAGACGAGCGACCTTTGCGGAGAATGCTTCTCTGTTGGACTCGAGCCAAACAGGAGTTGTGCGGTCAGCGGTCTGCTCAAGATTGCTCTTGAACTTTTCGCTTGAACGATCGCCCTCGCAAAGTGCAACGACATCATCGACCTTCACGCGATAGGACGGAATATCGATCTTCTTTCCGTTTACTGTGAAATGACCGTGAGTTACAAGCTGTCTTGCCTCACGTCTTGTGAGTGCATAACCGAGACGATATGCGATATTGTCAAGACGGGATTCGAGAAGTGTGATAAGGTTATCACCTGTCTTGCCGTCCATCTTGGATGCAATGTTGAAAAGTGTACGGAACTGCTTCTCGCCGACACCATAGATGAATCTGAGCTTCTGCTTTTCCTTGAGCTGCATACCGTATTCCGACACCTTGCGGCGGCTGCCGTTGCCGGGATTGCGGTTGGATGTCTTACCTACGCCCATTACTGCGGGGCTTATGCCGAGGTAACGGCATCTCTTCTGGATAGGTTCTCTACTAACTGACATATTATATATACACCTCCTGCAATTCGATCAGACACGGCGCCTTTTCGGCGGACGGCATCCGTTGTGAGGTATGGGAGTTACATCCTTGATGAGCTTTACCTCAAGACCAACGCCCTGGAGCGCTCTGATAGCTGCTTCTCTTCCTGCGCCGGGTCCCTTTACGTATACCTCTACATTCTTAAGACCGTGCTCCATAGCAGCCTTTGCTGCTGTTTCTGCTGCGGACTGTGCTGCGAAAGGAGTGGACTTCTTGGAGCCTCTGAATCCGAGTCCGCCTGCCGATGCCCACGAGATCGCATTGCCCTGTGTGTCGGTTATTGTTACTATAGTATTGTTGAAAGTGGACTGGATATGAACAGAACCGCTTTCGATATTTTTACGCTCACGGCGTCTTCTGCCCGTTGTACCGGACTTCTTAGCCTGACCTGCCATTTTAGTCCCTCCTTACTTCTTCTTGTTAGCGATAGTCTTTACAGGGCCCTTGCGGGTTCTTGCATTCGTCTTTGTTCTCTGACCTCTTACGGGCAGACCCTTGCGGTGACGAACACCTCTGTAGCAGCCTATTTCAACAAGTCTCTTGATGTTGAGAGCAACGCTTCTTCTGAGATCGCCCTCCACCTTGAGATTATGGTCGATATAATTACGAAGCTTTGCTACGTCATCCTCCGAAAGATCCTTTACTCTGATATCGGGGTCAACGCCTGTGCTTGCAAGAATATTATCGGCTGTTTTACGGCCTATACCGTAGATATAAGTGAGTCCGATCTCGATTCTCTTATTCTTCGGAAGGTCAACACCGGATATACGTGCCATTTATCAATACACCTCCGCTAAATATGCGATCCGCTGAAAACGGACCGGCTCTTGACTGGTTATATTTCAATGCGGGAAAACCCGCTCATGCGATCATCCCCGGGACAATTCCCGGTACGATCAGCCCTGACGCTGCTTGTGCTTGGGATTCGGGCAGATAACCATGATCTTGCCCTTTCTCTTGATGATCTTGCACTTTTCGCACATAGGCTTTACTGAAGGTCTGACTTTCATCGACAATTCCTCCTATGTCTATTATGCCGTGCGCTTTAACGCACAACAGGATTTATTTGGCTCTCCATGTTATTCTTCCCTTGGAAAGGTCATAGGGCGACATTTCCACAGTCACCTTGTCCCCGGGAACGATTCTGATATAGTTCATTCTCAGCTTGCCGGAAACATGGGCAAGAATCTTGTGTCCGTTTGCGAGCTCGACCTGAAACGTTGCATTCGGCAGAGCCTCGACTACTGTTCCCTCAATCTCAATAACATCTTCCTTTGACAAGCAAAATGCCTCCTCACGGATTATCTTTGGTTTCGGTACTGTGATACCCGTCACCGGGTATCTGCGTGATCGCGGACGGGTCATTCCGCGTTCCCGCTCTTACTTTTTCGGTATAGCTGTAAAGTTCGCTCCTCAGCTTTTTGTCGGTAAGACCGTTCATATCGACTGTGCTGCGTGTAAATCTCAGGTGGCGGATGTTTTTTCTCTTCGGCTTGTCAAGCTTTCTCGACCTGCCGTCGCAGACAAACACCCTGTTGCCCTCGACTGCGGTGATGACCATGTAGATACCTTTGTCATGGCCTGCTGCACAGCGGACTATCATACCGCGTTTAGCTTCCACATCAGCGTCCCCCTTTGACGAATCCGACAGGCACTGCCTGCCCGTCCCGGAGACTGTTCATATCCGTTGCGGATATAATATCCCTTGCGGATATATCACTCTCTCATATGCCGGGAGGCGCTTCACATGGTATAGTGGGCTTGGTAAGCAATACCGGCCCCTCGGACGTGATTGCGATTGTATGCTCAAAATGAGCTGCGAGCGAGCCGGATCTGGTAACGACCGTCCAATGGTTCGGGAGCACCCTAACATCATCGCCGACCAGATTTATCATAGGCTCTATGGCGATCACCATTCCCTCGGACAGTCTGAAGCCGTGTCCCGCATTGCCGAAATTCGGTATCTCAGGCGCTTCATGAAGCTGCTCGCCTACGCCGTGACCGACGTATTTCCTGACGATGCCATATCCGTAAGATGTAATCAGCTCCTCGACCGCATGACCGATATCGCCCACGCGATTGCCTGCGACCGCCTGTTCAATACCTTTGTAAAGACTTGCGTTCGTGGCTTCAAGAAGACGTCTTGCATCCTCAGAAACATTTCCGACGGCAAATGTATACGCCGTATCTCCGTGATAGCCGTTATAATAGGCTCCCACATCAATCGAAACGATATCGCCGTTTTTGATCTTTCTCTTTTTCGAGGGGATCCCGTGGATGACCTCATCGTTGACCGATATGCACGCCGAAGCAGGGAAACCCTCGTAATTGAGAAATGACGGCACAGCTCCCTGTGCCACGATATAATCATGAATTATTCTGTCAAGCTCATAGGTTGTCATTCCGGGCCTGATCGACTGTCCTCCGGTATGAAGTGCGTTCCCGGCGATGATACCCGCCTCGCGCATCTTCTTTATCTCGGACTCTGATTTGATATTTACCAAACTTTAATCGCACCCCGATCTTATGCCTTCAACGCATCCAGAACAAGTGCCGATGTTTCGTCAACACTGCTCTGTCCGTTTATGACCGTGAGCTTTCCGCGGTTCTTGTAGAACTCGGAGAGCGGAGCGGTCGTCTGGTGGTAGGTCTTCAATCTTTCCACAACAGTTTCGGGAGCATCGTCCTTGCGCTGAACGGCTCTGCCGCCGCACTTGTCGCATATCCCCTCGACCTTTGTGGGCTTGTACTGTATATGATAGGAAGCGCCGCAGCTCTCGCATACACGTCTTCCGCCTACTCTTGCCTTGATCTCATCGTCGGGGACGTTGATCTCAAGCACCTTGTCTATAGCCACTCCAAGTTTTTCGAGTGCCTCAGCCTGAACAACGGTCCTCGGAAATCCGTCAAGGATAAAACCGTTCCTGCAGTCATCCTCTGCGATCCTGTCCTTGAGGATGCCTATAACGACATCATCGGGAACAAGTCCGCCGGCATCCATAAAGCTCTTGGCTTTAAGTCCGCATTCGGTACCGTTCTTTACTGCTTCTCTGAGAATATTTCCTGTAGATATCTGGGGGATACCAAGCTCGCGGCTTATGACCTCAGCCTGTGTACCCTTTCCTGCTCCGGGAGCACCGAGAAGTATAAGATTCATAATAACACTCTCCTTACGATCATTCGAGGAAGCCCTTATGATGACGCATCATCATCTGTGATTCGAGCGTTCTTACCGTTTCGAGTGCGACGCTTACGATAATGAGTATCGAAGTGCCGCCGAGCGAAAGATTCAGCTGGGGGAAAGCTATTGTGAAGAATATCGGAAATACCGCGATGATACCGAGGCAAACAGCTCCTATCAGAGTTATCTTTGACAGGATCCTCTTGATATAATCGGATGTCGGCTTTCCGGGTCTGATGCCGGGGATGCCGCCGTTGGACTGGCGAAGATTATTCGCTATCTGAACGGGGTCGTACATCATTGATACATAGAAATAGTTAAATGCTATGATGAGTATGAAATAAACTATTGCATACCACGGGCTGTTATAGCTGAAGAAGCGTATCAGTCCCACGTAGAAATTCTGCCAGAAGCCTGTGGGGTTCACAGGGACCTTGATAAACATCTGGAGCGTCTGCGGGATGGACATGAACGCCATCGCAAAGATGATAGGCATAACGCCGCTCATTGCGATCTTTACGGGGATATGAGTGCTCTGACCGCCGTACTGCTTCCTGCCGACAACGCGCTTTGCGTACTGTATGGGGATGCGTCTTTCGGACTCATTCATAAGCACGATGAACGCGATCATTCCGACAAATATGAGAAGCACGAGCGGAACTATGAGTATGAACTTCTTGCCTTCCTCGGTCTGAGTGAGCGATACCATCTTGAGTATCGCAGAAGGACCTCTTGCAACGATACCGGCAAAAAGTATGATCGAGATACCGTTTCCGATACCGTTCTCATTTACGAGATTACCGAGCCACACCACAAGGCTTGCGCCTGCGATGAACGAGGTCACGATAACTACTGCCGTAAGTGCCCCGTCAAAGCCCTCGGTATAGCTTACAGCTCCCTGGGATTTGAGCATGGTATAATATGCGATCGCCATTGCGAGCGATATGATTATCGCAAGCACATTTGTGATCTTCTGGAGCTTCTTGCGCCCCTCTTCTCCTTCCTTCTGCATCGACTCCAGAGGAGGCAGTGCATATGTCAGGAGCTGGATTATGATCTGTGCATTGATATAAGGCTGGATCGCAAGGGCAAAAACTGTGCCCTTTGAGAGCGCGCCGCCGGAGAGAGTATCGAGATAGGTCAGGATCGAGCCGGTGCCCATCAGGTCACTGATAGCGGACGCATCGAGAAAAGGAACGGGGACTGTACAGCCCAAACGAAAAATGACTATGATCAGTAATGTGAAGAGCAGCTTTCTGCGCAGCTCCGGTATCTTCCAGGCATTTCTGAAAGTCTCGAACACATTACATCACCTCAGCCTTCCCGCCTGCCTTTTCAATTTTTTCCTTTGCGGACTCGGAGAACTTAGCAGCCTTGACTGTAAGCTTCTTTGTAAGATCGCCCTTACCGAGGATCTTAACGCCGTCAAGCTCCTTCTTTATGATTCCCGCTGCAATGAGCAGCTCCGCATCAACAACTGTATCATCCTTGAATACATCAAGTGAAGATACATTTACAATGGCATATTCCTTTGCGAAGATATTATTGAAACCTCTCTTGGGTATTCTTCTCTGGAGAGGCATCTGACCGCCTTCAAAGCCGGGTCTTACGCCGCCGCCCGAACGGGCATTCTGACCTTTATGACCCTTGCCTGCAGTCTTGCCGTTTCCCGAACCGTGACCTCTGCCGATACGCTTTACGTCTCTAACGGAACCGGGTGCGGGTGATAATTCGTTGAGTTTCATTGTACTATGCACCTCCTTGCAATTACGCTTCCGTTACCTCGACGAGGTGGAATATCTTATTTACCTTTCCCTTGGTAGCGTCGTTATCGGGCTGTGTTGTAACATCGCCGATCTTGCGCAGACCGAGAGATTTCGCTGTTGCGATCTGATCTTTAAGCCGTCCGTTAAGGCTCTTTACGAGCTTGACATTGAGTGCCATTTCCGTTATCCTCCTTAACCTAATATTTCCTTTACGCTCTTGCCTCTGATCTCGGCTACTTCCTGAGCGCTGCGGCAGTTTTCAAGACCGTTGAGCGTTGCTCTTACGACATTGAATGCATTATTGGAACGCAGGGACTTTGTTCTTATATCCTTGATGCCTGCCATTTCGACAACGGCACGCACGGGACCGCCCGCGATAACTCCGGTACCGGGTGCAGCGGGCTTCATGAGAACCCTTCCTGCGCCGAATGCGCCGATTATCTCGTGGGGGATCGTAGTACCTCTGAGAGATACCTTTATCAAATTCTTCTTAGCGTCCTCGATACCCTTGCGGATAGCATCGGGAACTTCGCCTGACTTGCCCATACCGAAGCCTACTATACCATTTCCGTCGCCTACGACTACGAGAGCAGCGAACTTGAAGATACGTCCGCCCTTGACGGTCTTGGATACTCTGTTGATAGCAACGACTCTCTCGGTGAGTTCAAGCTTTGAAGCATCTATCTTAGCCAAAAGTATAACCTCCTTGAATTTTATCCCGGATATATCTCCGGATCAGAACTGAAGACCGCCTTCTCTTGCGCCGTCAGCGAGCTTTGCCACTCTTCCGTGATAAAGATAGCCTGCACGGTCGAATACGACTGTTGTGATACCCTTATCCTTTGCCTTTTCTGCGATAGCCTTTCCGACTTCAAAAGCGCCGTCGCAGTTGCCGCCGTTTGCGGAGAAGTCCTTTTCGAGGGAGGATGCGCTAGCGAGTGTTACGCGGGCATCATCATCGATAAGCTGTGCATATATATGCTTAGCGCTGCGGAAAACATTAAGTCTGGGGCGAGCAGCAGTACCGCTGATCTTTGCGCGTACTCTTCTCTGCCTTTTAGCTCTGGAAGCTTTTCTGTTGATCTGCTTGACCATAGTGATCTTAACTCCTTTTCAAACTGGAGGATAGTAGCATACGCTGTCCCATCCTCTTTCGTGTTGACAGAAAGCAAGGACTCAGGCTTACTTCTTAGCCTTGCCTGCCTTACCTTCCTTGCGGATGATGTGTTCGCCCGCATAGCGGATGCCCTTGCCCTTATACGGCTCGGGAGGTCTCTTTTCCCTGATCTCGGCAGCGAGCTGACCTACGACCTGCTTGTCGATACCCTTTACGATGATGCTCGTATTATTGGGAACTTCGATCGTGATGCCGTCTATCTCGGGAACTATGACCTGATGGGAATAGCCGAGGTTCATAACAAGGTTCTTGCCCTGCTTCTGAGCACGATAGCCGACGCCCTCGATCTCAAGTGCCTTGGAATAGCCGTCGGTAACGCCAACGACCATATTGTGGATAAGAGTTCTTGTAAGGCCGTGGAGCGACTTATGCATCTTATCCTCGGAGGGGCGCTCTACGATGATCTCTGCACCCTCGTGCTTTATTATCATATCATGATGAAATGTTTCTGTAAGTGTGCCCTTGGGTCCCTTTACAGTGAGCGTTGTGCCGTCGATCTTGACATCGACACCTGCGGGAACACTGACAGGCATTTTTCCTATTCTTGACATAGCGTGTTCCTCCTTACCATACGAATGCAAGGACTTCGCCGCCGACATTGAGCTCTCTTGCCTTCTTGTCAGTCATAACGCCCTTGGAAGTGGACACGATAGCGATGCCGAGTCCCTTCATTACCTTGGGCATATCCTCGCAGCTTGAATATATACGCAGACCGGGCTTGGAAACTCTTCTGAGCCCTGTTATGACCTGCGACTTATTGTTGCCGTATTTCAGTGTGATCCTGATTATGCCCTGCCTGCCATCGTCGATCACCTGAAAGCCCTTGATATAGCCTTCATCGACAAGGATCTGTGCAATGGCCTTCTTCATATTGGAAGCAGGAACATCAACCGTTGAATGCTTTGCAGAATTCGCATTGCGGATTCTGGTGAGCATATCAGCTATTGTATCAGTAATTTGCATACCTTGTAAACCTCCTTACAGTTTCGGCAGGGTCATCCCCACCGCCGCACGACTTTTCGTACACGTTAGTACGATGTTCCGTACTATGCCTTTCTGCGGGATATCCGCATAAGGACTTTTTACCAGCTTGCCTTCTTTATACCGGGTATCTGACCCTTGTGTGCGAGCTCTCTGAAGCAGATACGGCAGATACCGTATTTTCTGAGATAACCGTGAGGTCTGCCGCAGATCTTGCATCTGTTGTAGGATCTTGTTGTAAACTTAGGCGTTTTCTGCTGCTTTAACTTCATTGACAACTTTGCCATACCTTAGTTTCCTCCGATCACTTTTCAAAGGGAGCGCCCATAAGGGTGAGCAGCTCCTTGGCTTCTTCATCGGTATTGGCGGTAGTGATGATGTTGATATCCATACCGCGGACCTTGTCGATCTTATCGTATTCGATCTCAGGGAATATGAGCTGTTCCTTGATACCTGTCGAATAGTTTCCTCTGCCGTCGAACGAATTTCCGTTTATACCTCTGAAATCGCGTACACGGGGGAAAGCTACATTAAAGAGCCTGTCGAGGAATTCATACATCCTCTCGCCTCTGAGTGTCACCTTTACGCCGATAGGCATACCTTCACGGATCTTGAAGTTAGCGACCGACTTCTTTGCGCGGCATACAACAGGCTTCTGACCTGTGATGATGGAAAGGTCGTTAACGATAGCGTCGATGACCTTTGCATTATCCTTTGCCTCACCTGCGCCGACATTTATCACTACCTTGTCGATCTTAGGTATCTGCATCACACTCTTGTAGCTGAACTTTTTCATAAGTGAGGGAGCTACAGTGCTGACATAAAGTTCTTTAAGATTTGCTGCCATTATGCGTAACTCCTTTCATCAATATTCTTTGCCGCAGCCTGCATTCTTGCAGACTCTGACCTTTGTGCCGTCTTCCTTGATCTTATGGCCGAGTCTTGTAGGCTTGCCGCACTTGGGGCAAACTGCCATGACCTTTGAAGCATACAACGGAGCCTCGCATTTCACGATACCGCCTGCCTGACCCATCTGCTGGGGCTTGACGTGCTTTGTTACCATATTAAGGCCTTCAACGATGACCTTCTTCTCAGAGGGGGATACCTCTACGATCTTGCCCTGCTTGCCCTTGTCGCGGCCGCTGAGGATCACTACATTATCGCCCTTTTTAACATGAAGTGTATTCATTATCCTACTGCACCTCCGTCAAAGTACTTCGGGAGCGAGCGAAAGGATCTTTGTGAAGTCCTTCTCGCGGAGCTCTCTTGCGACGGGCCCGAAGATACGGGTCCCTCTCGGAGTCTTGTCGTCCTTGATAATAACCGCTGCGTTCTCATCGAAACGGATATATGTTCCGTCTTCTCTGCGAACGCCCTTAGCGGAACGAACGATAACTGCCTTTACGACGTCGCCCTTTTTAACAACGCCGCCTGGTGTTGCTTTTTTGACCGAAGCAACAACAACGTCGCCGATATTTGCATATCTCTTGCGGGTACCACCGAGGATCCTTACGCACATAAGCTCCTTGGCGCCCGTATTGTCAGCGACTTTCAAATAAGTCTGCATCTGTATCACAGCGCATTTACTCCTTCCCTCACGAAAGTGCCCGGGATCGGCACGATCCCGCCCTTCCGGTATAATATACTTGCTCTTCCGTCTTCCGTCGGTACTGTGTATCGATACCACAGCACGCGGTCAGAACAACGCCGCCGTGTATATCCGGAATATCGATCCTCGGAGGATAACTCCTCTGCGGATATCGACACTTCCCCGATAATTCGCGGCGTCAACAAGAATATTCTACTACTCTTGTGCCGTAAAGTCAATACTTTTCGGCACAACAGCGTAAAATTTTCCGTTTTACACAAATCATACGGTGATACTGCGGCGGTTTATTGTAACATATTGTGTTGTCCTGATTATGCGATCAAAAACGCTCCGGCTTACTTAGCCTTTTCGATGATATTTACGAGACGCCATCTCTTATCCTTGGAAAGGGGGCGGGTCTCCATTATCTCGACTCTGTCGCCGATATTGCACTCATTGTTCTCATCGTGTGCCTTGAGCCTGATCGTTCTCTTTACGATCTTCTTGTAAAGGGGATGCTTTACATTATCGGCGATAGCGACAACGATCGTCTTATCCATCTTATTGGATACTACCTTACCGACTCTTGTCTTTCTGAGGTTTCTTGCTTCAGCCATTTTCCGCATCCTCCCTTACTGTATATTGGACTGCTCGTGCATAATGGTCTTTATGCGGGCGATGTCCTTCTTAACTGCGTTAAGGCGTGCAGGATTGTCGAGCTGGTTTACAGCGTGCTGAAAGCGAAGAGCGAAAAGCTCTTTTTTAAGATCGACGAGCTTGTTTTCGAGCTCCTGCGTGGTCATATCTCTAACTTCCGAAGCCTTCATTCTGCGCTCGCCTCCTGTTCTGCCTTGCTTATGAACTTAGTCTTGATGGGGAGCTTGTGTCCAGCAAGACGAAGTGCTTCCTTTGCGATCTCCTCGCTTACGCCGGCGATCTCGAACATTACTCTGCCGGGCTTTACGACGGATACCCACTTTTCGGGCGAACCCTTACCGGAACCCATTCGTGTTTCAGCGGGCTTTTCTGTAACGGGCTTGTCGGGGAATACCTTGATCCATACCTGACCGCCGCGCTTGATATAACGTGTGAGAGCGACACGGGCTGCTTCTATCTGGTTCGAGGTTATCCAAGCGGGTTCAAGTGCTACAAGTCCGAACTCGCCGTTTGATACTCTGTTACCGCGAAGAGCCTTGCCCTTCATTCTGCCTCTCTGAACTCTTCTGTACTTAACTCTCTTAGGAAGAAGCATTATTCACGGCCTCCTTCTCTCGGCGCGCTGCCTGTACGGGGTGCTCTGCCGCGGTTGTCAGCCGAGCCGCCGCGTCTGCCGCCGCGTCCGTTATTGTTCCTGTCATCGCGCTGTGTAGAACGGCGTCTTCTCTCGGGCTTATCCCCGGAAGCTGCTGTTCTGGGCTGTCTGTTGGTCGACTTTGCATCGCCCTTGAGGATCTCGCCCTTATAGATCCATACCTTTATACCGAGACGGCCGTATGTTGTTGCTGCCTCAGCGAAGCCGTAGTCGATATCGGCTCTGATAGTCTGCAGGGGGATTGTACCCTCGTGGTATGTCTCAGCTCTGGCGATCTCGGCGCCGCCGAGTCTGCCGGAAACTCTTACCTTGATACCCTTTGCACCGAGCTTCATCGCACGGCCGATAGCCTGCTTCATCGCACGTCTGAAGGATATTCTGTTTTCGAGCTGTGCCGCGATATTCTCTGCAACGAGCGTTGCATCGAGATCAGGCGACTTCACCTCAACTATATTGATATCCACGGACTTGCCCATCATCTTCTCAACTTCTGCCTTGAGCTTGTCAACGTTCTCGCCGCCGCGGCCGATAACGATACCGGGCTTTGCGCAGAACACATGGATCCTTACCTTATTTGCAAATCTCTCGATCTCGATCTTGGGAACGCCTGCTGCAAAAAGGCTCTTCTTTATGAACTTGCGGACCTTGTAATCCTCAACGAGAGTGTCGCCGAAGGATGCCTTATTGGCAAACCAACGGGAATCCCAGTCCTGGATAACTCCGACGCGGAGACCGTGCGGATTAACTTTCTGTCCCATAATTTACCTCCTCCGACTTTAATTTCTTTCCTTTACTACAAGAGTAATATTGGATGTTCTCTTGTTGATGCGAAATGCTCTGCCCTGTGCGCGGGGTCTGATCCTCTTGAGGATGGGACCGGGTCCGACATAGCACTCTGAAATATAAAGGCTGTCTGAATCCATATCAAAGTTGTTCACTGCGTTGGATACTGCCGACTTCAGAAGCTTGCCGAGATATTCGCAGGCAGATTTGGGTGTTGTATCTAAAAGTGCCGCAGCCGTCTCAACATCCTTTCCTCTGATAAGGTCAAGGACTATACCGACTTTGCGGGGTGATATACGGACATTTCTGACCGAAGCTTTTGCTTCCATTGCAAACTCTCCTTTCTGCGTATGCCTGTCATTCTATACGGGCATATCGAATATTCTTTGCTTAGCCGGCCTTGCCGTTGTTGGATGTCTTGGAGCCGTTGTGACCCTTGAAAGTTCTTGTAGGTGCGAACTCACCGAGCTTATGACCTACCATATCCTCTGTAACATATACGGGAACGTGCTTTCTTCCGTCATGTACAGCGAATGTATGACCGACAAATTCGGGGAATATCGTTGAAGATCTGCTCCATGTCTTGAGGACCTTCTTTTCTCCCGCCTTGTTCATATCAACTACTCTTTTATAAAGGGCTTCCTGGACATAAGGCCCCTTCTTGATACTTCTGCTCATTGGTTTTCCTCCCCTTTCGATGTACGAGGCAAGATACAAAGCCCTTGAGGGCTCTGTATTCCTCTTTATGAATCCTATGAGTATCTATTCGAGAATTACTTGTCGTTTCTTCTCTTAACGATGAACTTATCGGAAGCCTTATGAGACTTTCTTGTCTTATAGCCCATCGCAGGCTTGCCCCACGGTGTAACAGGTCCGGGACGGCCAACGGGCGACTTGCCCTCACCGCCTCCGTGCGGGTGGTCGTTAGGGTTCATGACAGAACCGCGGACTGTGGGTCTGATGCCCATATGGCGTGTGCGTCCGGCCTTACCGATATTAACGTTCTCGTGGTCGATGTTGCTTACCTGACCGATCGAAGCCATGCAGTCAACAGCGATCCTTCTCATCTCTCCGGAGGGGAGTCTGATAAGAGCGTAGCCGTTCTCCTTGCCCATGAGCTGAGCCATATTGCCGGCTGCACGCACGAGCTGTGCGCCCTTGCCGGGATAAAGCTCTATATTGTGGATAAATGTACCGACGGGGATATCCTTGAGCGCGAGCGCATTGCCGGGCTTGATATCCGCATCGCTGCCGTTGCGTACTGTATCGCCGACCTTGAGGCCGTTGGGAGCGATGATATATCTCTTCTCTCCGTCCTCGTACTGAACGAGTGCGATAAACGCTGTTCTGTTGGGATCGTATTCAAGTGTGAGGACCTTTGCGTCCATATCGAGCTTGTTCCTCTTGAAATCTATGATCCTGTATTTTCTTCTGTTTCCGCCGCCCTTATGACGAACAGTGATCCTGCCGTAGCTGTTTCTGCCGGCATTCTTCTTTACGACTGTGAGCAGGCTCTTTTCGGGTTCGACCTTGGAAAGCTCGCTGTAATCGGTAACTGTCATCTGACGTCTTGAGGGGGTCGTAGGCTTATAAGACTTTATAGCCATTGTATTCACTCCTTAAAACGGTTTTGCGAAGCCTCTCAAAGGCTCCATACATTCTTCCGGTAAAATAATACCGGATTATGACATCATGCCATCGAAGAATTCGATAGTCTTGGAATCCTCGGTGAGAGTAACGATAGCCTTTTTCCACGAGGGAGCAAAGCCTCTGTTCATGCCGACTCTCTTGGCGCGTCCTCTGACGTTCATGGTATTTACCTTAGATACCTTTACGCCGAAAAGCTCCTCGACTGCATTTGCGATCTGGATCTTGTTGGCATCCTTGGCAACCTTGAAGGTATATTTCCTGTCGGCAAGACCGTTCATGCTTCTCTCAGTGATGATGGGCTTTATTACGATATCCTGTGCCAGCATTACGCATACACCTCCTGGATCTTCAGGGCAGCTTCCTTGGAAACTACGAATTTGTCATACTTGAGAATATCATATACATTGATCGTATTCACGAGTGCTGTCTTTACGCCGGGGATATTTGATGCGCTCTTCACGATCTTAAGATCCTTTTCGGGCATAACGATGAGTGCCTTGCTGCCGTCAGCGCCGACTGCCTTGAGCATCTCAATCATTGCCTTGGTCTTGAACTCATCCATCTTGATGGAATCAACAACGATAAGGTTGCTGTCGATGACCTTTGTGGAAAGAGCGGACTTCATCGCAAGTCTCTTTACCTTCTTATTTACGGAGAAGGTATATTTTCTGGGCTTGGGGCCGAGAGCGATACCGCCGTGTACCCACTGGGGAGCTCTTGTCGAGCCCTGGCGTGCATGGCCTGTACCCTTCTGTCTCCACGGCTTTCTGCCGCCGCCGCTTACCTCTGTGCGTGTGAGAGTGGACTGTGTGCCCTGTCTCTGTGCAGCGAGATAATTTACGACCATCGTATGCATTGCATATTTATTCGGCTCGATGCCGAATACAGCGTCTGACAGCTCAATGTCGGAAACTTCTTTACCTGTCATATCAACTACTTTTATGTTAGGCATTACTGCTTCCCCCTTCCATTAAGCCTTCTTGACGCAGTCCACGATAGTTACCACACTGTTTCTGGGACCGGGTATCGCGCCCTTTACAGCGATAAGGTTGTTTTCCGCGTCAACTTTTACTATTTCGAGATTCTGGACTGTTACCTTCTCTGCGCCCATATGTCCGGGGAGCTTCTTTCCCTTGTAGATACGGGACGGAGAGGAGCAGGCACCCATAGAGCCGGCGTGTCTTGCAACAGGGCCGGAACCGTGAGTTTCCTTCAGTCTGTGCTGATTGTTCTTCTTGATAGTGCCCTGATAGCCCTTACCCTTTGAAATGCCGGACACATCAACGATGTCGCCCTGTGCAAAGGTATCAGCCTTAAAGATATCGCCCACATTTATGGACTCTGCACCCTCGAGTCTGAACTCCTTGAGAGTTCTCTTGGGAGCTACGTCAGCCTTCTTGAAGTGTCCCTCAAGAGGCTTGTTCACGAGCTTTTCGCGAATATCGCCGAAACCGAACTGTACTGCGCTGTAGCCGTCGTTCTCAACTGTCTTCTTCTGAACGACTACGCAGGGGCCGGCTTCAACGACTGTTACGGGAATAACCTTTCCCGTTTCATCGAAGATCTGTGTCATTCCGATCTTCTTGCCGATGATTGCCTTTGTCATATTTATCCTCCTTGCAGGTTATTGGTTGAAGCGTTCTGCCTCAACTTGACTTTTGCAGGTGTGTGATTCTTTGCGGATATCATTCCGCGGGAGATCGTCATACTTGATGTACGATCACTTGATCTCCATTACGATATCTACACCTGCGGGAAGCTCAAGACCCTGGAGAGCCTCGGTCGTCTTAGCTGTCGGTCTGAGAACGTCGATAAGTCTCTTGTGAGTTCTCATCTCGAACTGCTCACGGCTGTCCTTGTACTTGTGAACGGCGCGGAGTATCGTTACGATCTCCTTGTCTGTCGGAAGGGGAATAGGCCCCGACACCTTTGCACCGCTGCGCTTAGCCGCGTCAACGATCTTTGCAGCTGCCGAATCAACAACTGCGTGGTCATAACCCTTGATCCTGATTCTGAGCTTTTCATTTACTGCCATTTTGATTCGCCTCCTGTAAAAAATTTTGCTTGGGGACGTTCCTGCGGTCTTGCTTTCCTACACGCCGCCGTGTGTTTCGTACCGAAGACACACCCGCACCGCGAAGTCTGACCGCCCCGCCCGGTTTAAAATCGGACATACTCTGCGGAAATTCCCTGTCCGAACGACAGTGAAACGGACAGCAACCTCCCGCTTCATCGCATACCGTGCCGCTTTAACGGCTCTGTACCGCGCACCGGCAGATAACGGTACCGGCACTTCGTGCCTCTAACAGTCACGCAACATATATTTTAACACACATTTCTGCGTATTTCAAGAGCTTTTGCAAATTTAGGCCGCTTTATTATGTAGAATTTTTCCCATTATTCTCATTTTGATATGTGGATATTTCACAAACAGCAGCCTGTCCGGACATAAAAACAGAGAACAGTCTGTTTCCTGTTCCCTGTTTTGTGTTCATTATTCCGAGATCCTTCTGCACTCGGTATAGTACCTCTTGTCATACGCATGACCCATAGAGAAAGTCTTTCTCGGCAGAGAGCCATCCTTTATAACGGTCGGGAAAAGTTCCTCCTTCTTCATATCGGGGAGAAGGAATGCTATGCTGTTATCCTTCGCGGCGAGCCCCTGGGCAACATCCGCTCCGTGGATATAATCGACCTTTCCGCCGTTTTTTTCAAGATAGCCGTCGATGAAGTCCTGAACGCTCCCGACCGAAAGATTGGACGTCGGCGCATTAATATAGTATGTCTTTTTCACGCCGCCGTGTATCTCGGTGAAATGCTGTCCCTCACCGCTTTCCGAAAGCGAGAGTGCTGATCCCATCTCATCCATGAGCCTGTCCGCATCAACGCC
>JAILFE010000337.1 GCA_024697725.1 Oscillospiraceae bacterium | reverse complement strand
GGAAAAGCTCGAACTGATAGAGCAGATGACCGAGGAGATGAAGAACGCCGCCAAAATGCTGGAATTCGAGCACGCCGCTTTCCTGCGCGACAAGATAAAGGAGCTGAAGGAAAGCATCGAAGACCCGGCAAAGCGCATAATACCGAGATCATCGAAAAAGCGCGGCAAATAAGGCGGCTGAAAATACATTTCGCAATTTCGCAGCAGGGGGATAAAAGCTATGGGAGTCACCAGAAGCAAGGACATAATGGGGGAATTCCTCTCGGGGTATTCGTTTGAGGCATACAACTATTTCGGAGCGCACGAGACGACCGAAAAGGGTCTCAACGGCTGCATATTCAGGGTATACGCCCCGAATGCGGCGGCAGTGAGCCTTATCGGTGAATTTTCGGACTGGAAGCCGCTCATCATGAACCGCGATGAATTCGGCACATACTCTCTGTTCGTGCCGGGAGTATCCGAAGGGATGATGTACAAATACCGCGTCAGAGCCAAGGACGGCACCGAGACCGACAAGGCAGACCCGTATGCGTTCCTGACGGAGATACCGCCCGCCTGTGCCTCGGTGGTATACGAACCGTCAAGATACAGGTTCACCGATGATAAATATATCGCAAAACGGAGCAAGCTCTACAACGAGCCGATGAATATCTACGAGATACATCTCGGCTCATGGATAAGGAGAAAGGACGGCAGTTTCTGTTCCTACTCCGAACTGATACCGAAACTGATACCCTATCTGAAAAAGCATAATTATACCCATGTCGAGCTGATGCCCGTGGGAGAGCATCCGTTCTACGGCTCGTGGGGATATCAGTGCAGCGGATTTTTCGCGGCGGATTCGCGCTACGGCACACCTGACGGACTGATGCGCCTTGTGGATGAATGCCATTTCAACAATATCGGCGTGATATTCGATTTCGTGCCGGTACACTTTGCCGCCGACGAATCGTATATGCATATGTTTGACGGCACTCCGCTCTACGAATACGACAGCCGCGATATGATGTACAACGAATGGGGCAGCTGCAATTTCTGCCATTCCAAGCCGATAGTCAGCAGCTTTCTGCTTTCGGCGGCGAATTTCCTGATAACCGTGTTCCATGCCGACGGGCTGCGGATGGATGCGATAAGCAACATGATATACTGGCAGGGCGACCCCTCACGCGGCGTAAACACAGGCGCTGTCGATTTTATGAAAAGGCTCAACAGCGGACTTCACCGCCGCCACGGGAACGTGATGCTCATAGCGGAGGATTCCACCGATTTCCTGAAAGTGACTGCTCCGGTCGAATACGACGGGCTCGGCTTTGATTATAAATGGAACATGGGCTGGATGAACGATACCCTGAACTATTTCAGGATGTCTCCCTCCGAGCGGCGCGAGAATTATCATATGCTCACATTCTCGATGCAATACTTCTACAGCGAATTGTTCCTGCTCCCGTTCTCGCATGATGAATGCGTACACGGAAAAGCAACGATAATGCAGAAGATGTGGGGAGATTACGAGAACAAATTCCCGCAGTGCAGAGAGCTTTTCCTGTATATGGCGGCACATCCCGGAAAAAAGCTCAGCTTCATGGGCGATGAGATAGGACAGCTCAGAGAATGGGACGAAACGCGCGAGCCCGACCGCGAACTGCTGAAATATCCCCTGCATGACAGCTTTCTCAGGTTCTTCACCGAGGTCATGCAGATATATCTGAAAAATCCCGCGCTCTATAACGGCGAATACGACCGCGCGGCATTCAGATTCCTTGAAGCGGACAATCCCGAGCAGTGCGTATACGCATGGCAGCGCACGAGCGGCGGACAATCGGTTGTATTCGTCATGAACACCTCCGACAGACCGCTCACAAGATGCCGTGTCGGCTGCAATGAGCTGCTGGTCATGAAGGAAATGATAAACAGCGACAGCTTTATATACAGCGGCATGGGAATGGACAATCCCGCAAGCATACACGCAAAGGCGATAGCCTTCCACGGAAAGCCGTGCAGTTTCGAGATAAGTCTGAACGCATTTTCAGCCGCGCTCTTCGAGGTAACAAGGAAAGAACAGCTCCCGTAACGCTTTCATATGATGTCACAGCGGTTTCATTTCCATTTCGCTGTGCTTTCACGGGATATACACAATGACGGGTTATTATATATCCATGGTCGGAAACGAAAGTATTCCGCACCTTGGCTGTTATTTAGCTTTTATATTGACCTGTGTTTACCCCTCACAGGTCAGCATATAAAAGACCCCCAATTCATTTTCCGGAGCATCTTACCCCTTTGCTCCGGGATCCCCATAATCCTATTATCATGATTTTGCCCCTGTACCTTACGGTACAGGGGCTCTTTCTGTCATCTCACTTCCGTGCAGCATTCGCTGCTGTCTGTCCCGAAGGAGTATATGAATGCATGACCGCTCCCCGGTTCAAGCTCATACATCCTTTCAAACACCCTGCGGTAGAGCAGCAGCTGCACGGCATACATATCCTTCAGCTGTTCTGCGCTCTTCCCCTCGTTCGTCTTGTAGTCCACGAGAACAAAGCCGTCTCCTGTCCTGATAACACAGTCGGCGATCCCCTGGACGAACGTATCTCCGAAGGTCTCGTCACAGTATTTTCCGAGCCTGCTGTCAAGCACGCCGTCGCCCTTTATATCCGCTATCTTTGCCATGAACATCTGCTCGCGCTGTAAATTCTTGTAATTAGGCTTGTATATCTCCTTCCAGAGCATACTGTCAAAAAACGCTCTTATCCTGCGCTTTATGCGCCTGTCAGATGCGATATATCCCGCCATGCTCTCGTCCATGAGCCCTTCAAGGCTTATCCTGTGCGCTTCTTCTGCAATATCATCCTCGGTGCCGTTTTCGAGCGCGGCAAGGTCGGCATACTGCATGAATGCGTGGAGCGCAGTTCCCTTTTCGGCTGATGTCAGCATCGTCCTGTCGCTCGTCAGCTCCTCGGCTGTAAGTATCCTGCCTATGAGCCGCTTGTCCTTCACGGCATCCTCAGGAAGACGGTTCGCTTCGGCGTTCATCTCGGTGACAGTGACCTTCGCCGCCGTCACTGCACGGGCGCGGTCGGTGCTGTAGCGTTTATCGGTATCATAGCTCTTCATTGCGGCGAGCCTGTTTCTGAGCGCCATATCGGGCATCACAACAGGACCTTTATGCTCTGTGCCTGTGTCACTGTCTGCGGCGTTCCTGTATATCCTTCCGTCCGAGCGCAGGATCGAAACTTTTATCTGCGCACTGCTCTGCGAAGGCGAGACGCCCTCAAAATTCAGATAAGGCACCTTTCCCGTGACAGAGAGCGCCGCTAACACCCAGTTGAGCATCGGTCCCTTTCCGCTCATCCTGAGCAGCCTTTCGGGTATCAGCCTGTCCCCGTCCACAGCGGGCATGATATTGTCGGTATAGTATTTTGTGATATACTCATCGGGAACGCAGTCCGTCACGATGCTTTCGCAGCCGGTATTCACAGCACCCGCACGGTATACGCTGTCCGCATCCTTGTCCGAGAGAGTCATCACCGCGCTGATATAAAGCTTCAGCTTTGCCCTTGTCATTGCGACATACATCAGTCTCATGCGCTCGCTCATAAGATCGTCCTTCTTTTTAGCGGCTATGAGCTCCGCAGGCAATGAGAGATAGCTCGATTCCGCCTCGCCGTTTCGCTCCGTGAAGGCGGCTCCGTCCGATACGGTATAGAACATATGCGCACTTTCGCCCCTGTTCACCTTGTGGCAGCGGCAGAGGAACACTATCGGATATTCCAGTCCCTTTGATTTGTGTATCGTCTTTATCGCAACAGCATCATCAGCCTCGGAGGATGCGGACGCACCTGCAAGGTCTATACGGTTCGGGGTCATGCTGTCGATATAGCGGATAAAGCCGTATATACCGCCCGTGCCGCAGGAAGAGCTTTTTTCGTACATCTTTGCATATTCGGGCAGCACGAGCAGATTTGCGCGTCTTGTATCGCCG
>JAILFE010000315.1 GCA_024697725.1 Oscillospiraceae bacterium | reverse complement strand
AGTGTATCCGGTAACTGGCATATGGGCATAGGATAACGGATATCAATTATAATACAGGAGGTCATGAAATGAAATTTTATCGCAGTGAAGACAAGAAAACGGTCATCAGCGTGATGAACGGAGAATTTTCGGCAGCGGGGTTTACCGAGCTGAAGGCACTTATGAATGAGGGTGCCGGTG
This sequence comes from Oscillospiraceae bacterium, assembly GCA_024697725.1. Lineage (GTDB taxonomy): Bacteria > Bacillota > Clostridia > Oscillospirales > Ruminococcaceae > RGIG4694. The sequence goes on along the minus strand of JAILFE010000315.1, from coordinate 26,873 downwards.
AAAAGCATCTCCCGGTTGTAAAATGCGACGGTGACAAGGTAACGGTCGAGGTCGGAAGCGTGGCTCATCCCATGACCGCCGAGCATCTTATCGAATGGATCGCGCTCGAAACGGAAAAGGGCGTTCAGATAGCCTGCCTTTCTCCCGATGACAAGCCCGCCGCAGAATTTGTGCTTGCAGGCGGCAAGCCGAAGGCAGTATATGCATACTGCAATCTCCACGGTCTGTGGAAAGCGGATGTATAAAACAAGATAATAAGCTACATATAAAAATATCGCCATAGTATTTGCCGGAAAACAAATACTGTGGCGATATTGTTTGTATTATCTGTGATGTCCTCCGCTGACGGAGCTGTGGTGTCCGCCTCCTCTGCTGCCGGAGGACGAGCTGTTTGTCGTGACAGTGGTGAATTCTCTCATAAATGTGTCAGTGCGCTGTGTGAATCTGAGAGTAGCATTGTCGACATAATTGTTTGTCGTCGGCTTTGCGTGGGTGGTGTATGCCGTTTTGATAGCTTTCATGGTCGCAAACAATGCTATCAGGGCGAATATTGCTGCCAGTACGAATGCGCCTGTGCTTATCGGCGGACGGTGTGAATAAGCGTCTATCTCGTCAAGAACGGCTCTGATGCTTGCGGGGATATCCGTTTTGTAGAGCGAATCACCGCGCCCCGCGATATAGTCCGCATCGGATGAAGAGCGTATCTTGGTGTTGACATCTCCGAAGCCCGTGATATTCACATAATTCTTGTCGCACAGGAAGACTACGCCGTCCTCATGATAGTCGTATATCGCTTCATATCTCTGTTCGCAGAAGGAGCGCATATTGCTGCCGGTAATGGCGGGGTCGTCAGTCACATAGACCAGAACGTTCCAGCCCGAGCTGTCGGCGACATTCTGCGCGTAGGCAGTGAGCTCGCTTTCCTGCGCATCGGTGAGAAAATCCGCTTCATCGAATACTGCTCCGTCTGGTGAGCTGCTCTGATATGCGCATACATTCATGCAGGGCATGATAAGGAGCATTATCACGCAGAGCAGCGGGGCAAATAAACTTTTCTTCATCATAATACTACCGCCCCGATCCCTAATACTATGAGAAATGTGATAAGCGCAGCGAGAAGTCCCGCAACTGCGGATTTCACGGTGGATACGGGCATAAAGCCCGAAAATTTGCCTGTCTGACCGTTCATGGCATAGAAATATTTCTTGCCCTTGTAATCATAGCTCATGAACCATACGGGGAGCATGATGTAATGCCAGTCGGTGTTCAGCAGATCGACATTCGTCTGTCTGGGTGATACCGTGGTATATCCCTTTATGTCGTTGAGCATGAGCTGTGTCGCGCCTTCGGTTATCCTTTTCTTTATGCGCGGCACGAGATCCTTCTTTTCAACATCGTATTTGTCGGCATAGAAGCCCTGGAGATACGACATCGAGAATTTTACAAGTTCGTTGTAGTCAAAAGGCTCTATCGAATCCATGAGCGCATCGTCGAGCTTTTTCGAGGCATCGGCGGGAACGCCCTTGTATTCCGTTTCAGCCGATCTTTCGACATTGAACAGCTTTGTATGGGTGATCGTCTTGCTTGAAGTGCGGGTAGTGGTTACTATCCTTGCTTCACCTTCAAGATGAGCCTTTATTTTGCAGTCGGCGATCCAGAACGGGACATAAAGTCCGGTGATCTTTTCGAGCTGTGCATCTGAGGTGAAGGAATTCGGAAGGAACCATTTCTTCCCGCACCATTCCTTGAAGCCGCCGATCGCCTGTTCCTTGGTCTTTTTAAAGGGGATCACCTTCTGCGGGCAGTAGCTGCCGGAGAGCCGTCCGCTGAGTGCAACGGGGCTGTGGCAGTAATAGCAGAATGTGGCGGCGGTGTTTTCCTCCGCGATTATCTCTGCGCCGCAGCTGTCGCATATATACAGGTTCGTCCCTCCCGAGAACGAATCCTGAGAGGCGCTGTCGGCATTTCCCATAGTTTCGGGCGGCTTGTCGGCAGTGCCGTTCTCGCCGTTCTGCACGCCAAAGATCCTGTCGAGGTCTTCCTGAGTGAAATCAGAAAGACACCATTCACAGGAAAATTTCTGTTTTCCTGCATCAAACACGAGCTTTCCGCCGCAGTTCGGGCAGGAGTAATTAATCGTTGCCATAATATCAGTCCCGATGTAGTATCATTTACGGACGCTTTGCGCCGCAGTTGTTGCAGAAGTTGCCCTTGTTCACTGTGCCGCAGGAGCAGGTCCATTCATCGGAGGCGGGCTTTTTTGAACCGCAGTTCGTGCAGAAATTGCCTGTATTCTCAGTACCGCAGGAGCATTTCCAGCTGCCGCTCGCAGCGGGCTTCTTTTCGCCGCAGTTCGTGCAGAAATTACCTGTGTTCACAGTACCGCATTTGCAGGTCCAGCCGTTTGCGGGCTGTTGCTGCTGCTGCGCAGCAGCCTGCTCTGCTGCCATCTGCTGAGCATTGGTCTGTGAAGCTGCCTGCATGAAGCCACCTGCTGCGTTCATGCCCATGCCCATAGCAACAAATCCGCCCATATTCCCGGTATTGCTGCCGGCGTTCTGGAGACCCTGTGCGACCGAGGACTGAACAAAGCCCTCGCGTATCGTGGCATTGGACATCATAGCGCCCTGGTTGCGCATATTTATGAGCTTCTTGGATTCGTCGTCATAGGAGATGCTTGCGATGCCGACAGAGCATATCTCAATGCCGCGGAGCTCGTTCCATTCCTCGTCGAGCGTCTTGGACATATACTTTGAAAGCTCTCTGCTCTTGGAGGTTATCATGGATATCCTAACGCCGTCCACCGACATCTGGTTTATCGCGGACTGGAGAGCATCGAGGAACTCGTTGAGCATCTGCTCGTTGATATCCTCAACATTTACCTTTGAAGCGCCCTTGGGGATCGCCTCCATATAGAATTTGAGAGGATCGGTTATCTTTATCGAATATGTACCGTGAGCACGCAGGAAAAGCTCGGAATTATAGAAGCTGTCGAAGTAGTTGACAGGGTTCTTTGTGCCGAAGCGTATGCCCTTGATCTCTGCAAGATTGATGTAGAATACCTTCTGTGTGGAGGAAGGCACGCCGCCGAACTTGAAACGCTCCCATGTATCCTTGAGAGTGTCCTTGAGCTCGCCGTTGAAGAGCGACGGAGCGGTCGAAGCGGATACCTTGTAATATCCTTCCTGTGCGCAGTAATCCACGATCTTTCCGCTGTCCATAAGGAGCATCATGGTATTGGGGTATACATGGATGACCGAGCCGTTGGAAACGGAATTGGATGATGATTTTGTATTGGAGCCTTTGCCCTTTCTGACCTGTACGCCGCTTACCATAAGCGTGTTCTCGGTCATGGTGTCGGGCTCAATGACTTCGAGCCAGGAATCGGCAAGTGTGCTGCCTATTGCTGATGCTGCTGCCTGAATAAGTCCCATAGTAGATTTCCTCCTGATTACTTTACTTTTTATTTTTCCTGTTTCTTATGATGCCTAGCACTGCGGAGATTATTATGACCGCAGCCGCAATGACTATTATTATTACATACACCAAAACAGGGAGATTTCCCGTCGGGGGATTGCCGAGCAAAAACACTGATAATACACCTCGGATAGTTAACTGATCGTGGTAATATATACTCACAACCTAAAATATTATATCATATTTATATTAAAATATCAACAGTTTGTGTACAAAAAAGCCGCACAGACCAAAAATCTGTGCGGCTTATATAATATACTGCCAATAAAATTGTGCTAAATTACTTTTTCTTCCTGAAAATAACTGCTGATGCTGCGGCTATTCCCATAACGCCTATTATAGCAGCTGCGGATGCATTGCCTGTAGGTGCCGATGTTGTGGTATCATCGGATGCGGGAGCTTCCTCTGCTGCTGCTTCTGTTGTATCCTCTGCGGGTGTTTCCTCAGCAGCGGATTCCTCTTCGGCAGGAGCTTCTGCCTCCTCTGCCTCTTCAGCAGGAGCGGCATCGCCGGAAGAAAGGGACTTCTGCGGTATCTCGTTGCCGTCCTTGTCGAACAGCTTGAGATCGGATATAGTCAGTGTAACGCCGTCCGGCCAGTCAGCTCCGGACCAGTCCATAAAGACATACTCCGTTGCTGCCGCATCTGTCGGGACATTATCTTCAAGGAGATATTTGAAACTGTCTTCATAGGATACGGTGGGGTTTGCCCAATAGGGATTCCCGTCCGCGTCAAAATCGGGTGAGATCCATCCGCCCGTCGAGTTCATCGTGCCGACCCATGCTCCGCCGCCGAAGCCGTTTCCGGCGTTCATATCGGTGGTAAGACCGCTGTAGGTCATAGTCCAAGAGCCGGAATAGATCTTTGAAACATCATCCGGGTTTTCGAGCACATCAATGAGAGTGATGCGGCACTTTGTCACACCTGCTGCATCGCCTATGGGCTGCGGCTGGGTGAAGGTTATGGAATTTTCATCGTAGGATACGATCTCTGTTGTTCCGGGATCATTGTCGGCATAGCTGCCCTTTGACCAGTCTGCTGCGGATGCCGAAACTGCGATCATTGATGATAATGCTGCTGCCGCTGCAACGGCTGCAATGTTTTTCAGCTTCAATGCAAATTCCTCCATTCTTTTGTCTGATGCTCCGCCGCTGCTTTCGTGCAGGCGGGGGAGATCGGTTTTATTTTCTCTTTCTGAAAGCGATAGCTGCGGCGGAGGCTGCTGCCATTATCCCTGCGAGAGCCTCTGCGGGGATATTTCCGGTGGGTGCTGCCTCTGTCACGGAATCGGATTCAACTGTTGTTTCTGCGGGAGCTTCTTCCGCGGGTGCTTCCTCTTCGGCAGCGTCCTCTTCGGGAGCCTCGTCCTCAGCGGGAGCTTCTTCCTCGACAGCTTCCTCTTCCTCTTCTTCTGCCTCTTCGGGAGCCTCATCCTCTTCGGGAGCTTCTTCCTCGACAGCCTCTTCAACTGTCTCTTCGGTCTCGGCTTCGGCGTCTATCTCGGCATCCTCATCGGCAGCATCGCTGTCCATAAAAGCACCGAGAGCTGTTATATCAACGAGATATGCCGATCTTACAGCGAGAGGTGAGCCCGTGTCGCCGACATATACTGCATCAAGTGTCGAAAAATCATCGGATCCGTATCCTGCCAGCATATCGTCATATGTGAATACAGCGATACCGGGCTGAGAGATGAGTGCATTGGGCGCTATCTTTGCCCAGCTTGCGCCGCCCGACCAGCTCTGCATGATGAATTCGGGAGCGGATTCCGACTGATAGAAAACTATGACAGCCGCTGCGGGTGTGAGAGCGGAGCTTGCTATACCGTCATCGCCGGGTTCATCGCCCTCGGCAATATTGTTATAGGTATATTTTACTATAGCCTGTCCCCAATCCTGAGAGCCGCAGTTTTCACCAAGAAGTACGCCGTTTGAAGCACACAGCGACTCAAATGCGAGAACAGCGTCAGATACTGCGGGGGGTTCTGTTTCGGTATCAGCCGTGGTCTCTTCCACAGTCGTTGTTTCGGCAGCGGTAGTTTCGGCAACGGTCGTTTCCGCGCTTGTTGAATCCTTCTCAGTCTCGGGTGCAGTCGTCTCTTCGGCGCTTGCACCAAAAGCGGCAATGCCCGATGCTATTGCACAGGCTGCCGCAGCAGCTATCAGCTTATTGATCTTCATTTTATTTCCTCCATTTTTGTGCGTTTTGTGTGCTCCTTAGTATACGGCCGACAATGTACCGACCGGTGATATTCTTAACGGAGATCCGTTTTGGGGCATTCCTACACTCTTAAATTATATCACCATTTATAACGGTTTTCCATTGACAATATTAACAAAATGTTTTGTTCATTTATAGCCGTAATCGCCAATTCATGGAGAAATCATTTGTTTTTCTTGGACAATATGACTGCTCCTGCTGCCGCAGCGAGCACCGTCATAATAGCAGGAGCTGCGGGATTTCCCGTATCGGGGTTTTCAGACTGCACAGGCGTCACCTCTGCCAGTGCCGGCATGGGGATATATCCGGTAAATATGGTGTTCAATGCGATCATTGCGGTCAATAAAACTGACATGACACACCTCCGTCGGTCGTGCCGCTGATGCGGCGGGGGTGGCATAGCGATCCGTCTTTGGAATCCATGCAAAACCCGGTCACATGATCTATATATCCGAGATTTTGTGAATTTTACAGTTGGATAGCTATATCCCGAACAACTTTATTATACAGCATAAAAACGGTTTCGGCAATGGTGTATTGTAATAAAATTGTAACTCCTGATTTGGATATTGTTACAAAAATGCCCCTAATAGTTTACAGGATTTTAGTTTTTATTGGAGATTTATAAACGGGGGAGTGCGATGCAGACCAAAGATCCGCATCGCACTCCTCCTTTAAAATATTTATTTTTTACCGTGTTTTTTCGCCACGATCGTTACTGCTGCGAGAACTGCGGGAACAAGGTATGCCGACATACTTATATTTCCCGTATCTGCCGACGCAGTCTCTGCTGCATATGCAGGAATAGCGGAAAGGCTCATTGATAATACCGCAGCAGCTGCCGCAGTCTTTAAATATCCCGCCTTGTGCATATATTATCCTCCTGTTCCGATATACCGCCCGGTACAGAAGCTCTTCTGTTTTTCTGTACTGTCTGCGGCATATCATTTGACTGACAGTGCTGTTATAGTAAACGACACTGAAATTGCTGCATTCAATCTGCGCAAAGATCATATATGCAAAGTATTGCTTGACTGAATATGCAATTAATAATGTCGTTGACTATACATCTGCCCGACCTTACATATTGCGCAAATGCTCCGACGGTTAAAAGCAGGATATGTGCTTATACTCGAAAACAAGGAGATCAAGCGGCTCGGATCTCGTAAAAATCATATATGCAAATTTTAACTCGTCCTCGCTTGCTGATCTCTATTGCTTTATATATAAATTTCATAGAAAATGCCCGTCTTGTGAAAGGCGGGCATCACTGCTCTGAAAATAAAATATATTATTCCGTCAAAGGAATTGATTACTTGGACTTCTTAGCAACGATAGCTGCTGCTGCGAGAGCTACAGGGATAACTGCTGCAGCGATAGGAGCGTTGCCTGTCTTGGGAGATTCAACAGCTGCGGGAGCTTCTTCCTCCTCAGGCTCTTCCTCTTCCTCTTCTTCCTCTACGGGCTCTTCTTCCTCTACGGGCTCTTCTTCCTCTTCCTCGGGCTCTTCTTCTACGTATTCCTCTTCGGGCTCTTCCTCTACGTATTCTTCGACCTCTTCTTCCTCTACGGGCTCTTCCTCGATTACTTCTTCAATAACCTCAGCCTCTGTCTCTTCAACAGCCTCGCCGTCATCTTCCTGGCCTGCTGCGAAAGCTGCGATACCTGTCATAGAAAGAGCTGTTGCAACTGCTGCTACAGCAGCAAAAAACTTCTTGGTGTTCATTGTTTTATTCCTCCATAATATTTACGCACATTTTGCGCTTGGATTTTCGCTATTGTTAATTGTATCACACTATACGAATGACTGCAATAACTAAATAGCAGATTTTTCCGGGCTTTTTTTAAAGCGTTGTCGGCAGTTTGCACAAAATTTGAGTTCGAGTATTTATACTATGCACTATAGCACTGTTGCATTGTTCTGTGATACTGCCTTCCCCAAAGCCGGCGGAACATCTCCGGACACAGATACCTGATGATTTGCACGGGATCAGGGGAGTATCGGGAAAAATTACATTTTGGCAAATAATATCGGTGTCCGTATATTATTATCTGCATATGCGCATTATATTATTACAGGATTTTTTTGAATATAAATGAAATACTCGCCTTGTTTCAGAGTATCATGATATACTCTGAAACAAAAGCGAGCATATAAAATCAGTCAAGTCCGGGTACGCGGCCGTAGGATTTGCTTCTGCCGTCGCTGTAAAGGCTTACTATCTTGACCTTTGCGTTCACGGATTCGGCCTCGGACTGGGTGGATACCCATGAATCACCGCCCTGTGCGCCGATTATCTGACCGTTGCCGATATACATCGTAACGTGCTCGACCCTGCCGCCGCTGTTGCGGTAGAATACCAGATCGCCCGGCTGGAGCTCGTCCTCGGAGATGGGAGTGCAGTAGCTGCACTGTCCGCGTGAATCCATATAGTAATCCATCAGACCGAAATGCTCGAGCACACGGTAGGTGAAGTGGCTGCAGTCAAGTCCGTAATACCCTGCGGCGGGATAGTTCCCGCACCACTGGTAGTATACTCCGAGATAAGTCTTTGCGTAATCTACGATATCGCCCCTGCTGCCGGAATATGTCTCATAGCTGTAATCCGGCTCGGAATAATCGTAGGTATCATAGCTGTATGGATCATACGGCGCAAAATCATCAAAGGAAGCGGAGATCTCATTCTGAGCGGCGCGTTCGGCTGCGAGGCGTTCCTCTTCTTCTTTTCTGAGGCGCTCCTCCTCTGCCTGTCTGCGGCGCTCCTCAGCTTCGCGGCGGGCCTGCTCGGCAGCTATGCGCTCCTGCTCCTTTATCTCGTCGATCCTGTAGGAGAGCTGCTCATTCTGTGCATCGAGCCATGCGATATCGCTTTCTGCAAGGGATTCGTTCTCTCTCAGTTCGCTGAGTATGCTTTCCGATTCGGCATATTCATCTATAAGGGCGTTCATTTCGCCCTGCAGCATATCGCGTTTATCCTCAGCCTTCTTCTTCTGTGCTTCGAGTCCGGCTTTCTGCTTATTGAGATCCTCGCAGCGGATATTGTAATCATCGAGCTGTGCATTGAGGTCGTTTATCATATCGCCGTCGCTTTCCGCAACTCTCGATATGAGTTCGTATCTTGCGAGCAGATCATAGAAATCGGATGCACCCGTCAGTATCTCGGAGACACCCGTTCCGCCCGAAATATACATCGAACGGAGTCTGTCCCTGAATACCGACATATCCTCATCCATTTCAGCCTTTTTGGCGCTTATCTTCACCTCTGTCGAAGCTATTTCTGCCTTGCGCTTGTCTATATCGGCGCTGAGATCGGCAAGCTCGCGGTTTATTATATCGATATTGTTCTGCTGGAGATTTATCTTTTCCGTCAGAGCTTTCAGATATTCCTTTGCATCTGCGGTCTTTTCCGATATTTCGGAGAGTTCTTCTCTTTTGCGGGCAATAGCGTCCTCGTTGGCCTGTATCTCCGCCTCTATCTCGGAAACGCTGTCGGCAAGCACCCTTGCGTTGCGCGCATCCATAACCGAGAAGCAGATCGCAAAAGCGGCCGAAAAGCTCACTATTTTCTTGACCCGGTCACTGTGAAAACGTATCAATTTTTTTGCACCTTCCAAAGTTCATTCTTTTATTTTTTCTGTTTTTCTTGCAGGAATGGATCATGTATAACAGTATACTATGTCAAACCTGTAATATATTGTATCATTTTTTAACCGATTTGTCATTAACTATACTGACAAAATTTGATGAATTTTATGTTAATTTGATACAAAACCTGCACATCCACAGGTATAATTTCCCCGTCCGGGCAATAATATATTACAAGAGGTATTATTTCTTTTGCCATAAAGATACTGGTATTATACATACAGTATAATACCAAAAATCCACCTAAACGAAAAGGAATGGGATATGAGAACACTCACACGCTCACAGATACAGTCACGCATATGTGCGGCAACAGCGATATGCGGAGGGATAGCCGCGCTCGGCATGGGAAGACTGCCGGTACTGCTCGAAAAGACCGCATCCTTCTCGGCAGGGCTTTTATACGGCGAAGTTGCTGTAAATGAAGATATGCCGCCGGACGAGCTTTCGGAGGATATCGTCTGTGCGGCGGCAGTCGGCGAAGAGCCGTCTGACGCGGTATACGATGATCTGCTCTCGTACGGTCTTGTACCGTCCTGCGCGGATGAAGACCCAAAACCGTTCCCGCCGCTCAAAGATATCGAGTCCGTATTGCCGCAGGATAACGAAAGCGGCGGGGAGGTCACCGAGATATTTATAGGACACTGCACAGGCAGCGAGTATATCGATCTGAAAAACGGCGGGCAGGTGAGAAATCTCACATCGGAAGACAATTCCGGGCTGCTGATGCTCTCGGAGGACAACAATTTCACCTTCGATGATATCTCACAGCCGACAGTGCTCATAATGCATACCCATGCGACCGAATGCTACGAGGACGATGCCGTGAACGGGTACTACCGAACTACGGACAAGGACAGGAATGTATGCGCAGTCGGGGAAAGGATAGCCGGAAAGCTCCGCGAAAACGGGATCGGCGTGATCCACGACACGACACTGCACGATCACCCCTCATATACCGGGGCATATGACCGAAGCCGTGAAACAGTAGAAAGCATCCTTTTGAAAAATCCTACTATTAAAATAGTACTCGATATCCACCGCGATGCCATGGAGAGAGACGGCGAACGCCTTGCGCCCGTCACCGTGATAAACGGCAGAAAAGCGGCGCAGGTCATGATAATCTGCGGCTGTGATGACGGAACTATGGGGATGCCGAGATGCAAAGAGAATTTCGGATTCGCCTGTGCGCTGCAAAGTGTCATGGAGCATGATGCACCGACGCTGACCCGCCCTATGCTTTATGATTACAGGAAATACAATCAGGATCTGACAACGGGTTCGCTGCTGATAGAGGTGGGCGGCCACGCAAATACATATGACGAGGCGGTCTTTTCGGGAGAGCTTATCGGAGATTCGCTCGTGCATCTTATCCTTGACAGGAAGTGAAAATAATATGAGATATCCTGACGTCCCAACAAAGGATTATATACTGCTGATACTGCGGTATACGGCTTTTCTGCTTTTTCTGGCACTGGTATTTTTTATACTGTATTGTATAGTATACGAGAGGTGCTATAATATAATGAATGCGGAAAAGATAATAATGCTTGGCTTTGCACGCCGCAGAGATGAGATATTCCTTGTGATATTCGGGAGATCGTACAAGCTCTTTTCAATGTAAAAGATAAAGGGGACAGTGTGCTGTCCCCCTGATTTTACTTTTTAGGCTTTAATTCCTCGATCATTTCCTTTGTCACGAGCTTTTCGGTATCTATCAATATGATTATATCATTCCCGTCCTTGCCGACGCCCGATACATAGCGTGTCTTTTTGTATGATATCTGCGGGGTTGGGGAGATCTTGTTCTTTGGGAGCTCCGCAACGTCGGAAACGTTGTCCACGATATATCCGACATAGCTGTCGGTGTAGTTGATTATTATAATACAGGTCTTTGCCGTGTACTGCGTTTCGGGGAAGCCGAACATCACCCGAAGGTCTATCACGGGTATCACATCGCCCCTGACGTTGATAACGCCCTTGGCATATTCGGGAAATTCAGGTACGGATGTGATATGCTGGACACTGATTATCTCCTTTATGGTTTTTATTGAAAAGGCGTATCTCTGACCGTGTATCAGGAAGGACAGATATTTATCCGCCATAAAATCGGAAGATTTGCTGATCTTGTCATCCATATATGCAATACCTCATTCAATAAACGCTTGATTGTATAATCTGCGGCGCGGTCATATCCTTCGCATTATGGCGGCGCTGATGCCTGAGAGAGGTGCCTGTTCGCACACTCCGCCGAGCTTGAAGGCTACCATAGGCATACCGTATACCACGCAGGTCTCCTTGTCCTGTCCTATAGTGTATGCGCCCTTGTCGCGCATGAGCTTCATGCCCTTTGCGCCGTCCGAGCCCATACCCGTAAGGATAGCGGCAACTGCGTTGCTTCCTGCCGATTCTGCGACGCTGGTGAACAGCACATCGACCGACGGGCAGTGTCCCGATACCTTTTCGCCCACGGCACAGCTCGCATAATAACCCATACTGTCGTGCATGAGCCGAAGATGCTTGTCGCCCGCCGCGACAAGGCATAATCCGTTATGCAGGCGGTCGCCGTCAACAGCCTCCCTGACCTCCATTTTGCAGCGGTTGTTGAGCCTGTCAGCGAACATTTTGGTAAATCCCGGCGGCATATGTTGTACTACCACTATCGGAGGACAGTCGGCAGGTATGCCCATAAGCACTGTTTCCAGAGCATCCGTTCCTCCTGTTGATGCACCGAGAGCGATCACCTTCCTGTTCAGGTCGGGATGCGGCGGAGGTGTCAGGGGAGCGTTATTGTTCGGTGTGCGGCGTGATATCGCCATGGATACACATATATATATCTTTGCTGCAAGCTTTGCAGAGAAAGCGTCGATAGGATCTGACGGTGCGGGCTTTTCCATATAGTCGTATGCGCCCGCGTCCATAGCCTCTTCATAGCTTGATTTCGATGATACCACGATGACCGGGATAGGGTACTGCGGTATGAGCTTCTGAAGGAAACGTATGCCGTTCATGCGCGGCAGCTCGGTATCAAGTGTCATTATATCGGGAGAAAGATCGAGTATCTTATCCCTTGCCTCGTATGCGTCACAGGCTGTACCGACAACGGATATATTAGGCATTTTTGAGAGGTGGCTTTCCAGCACCTTGCAGAAATCACGCGAATTGTCTACTATAAGGACGGTTATTTTTCCGCCGTTGACAAATGACAATGGTGTGTCACCCCATTCGATGTAATATCATAAGTGTTGACCGCAGCTCGGATGAGCAGGCATTATTTTATCATTTTTCTGTATACGGCAGGCTGGACATATTTATACCGTGTATCCTTCGATACATTTTCCGCGTGTCCGATAAAGAGATATCCGCCGTTCTTGGTGCAGTCATAGAAGCGCTCGATAAGGGCATTTTTCGTGTCATTATCGAAATATATCATGACATTGCGGCAGCTTATAAGGTCAAAAGGCTTCTTATAGACGATCTTGTCCATCAGATTGAATTTCTTGTATACGATCTGATCGCGGATATCCTCAACGACGCGGTAGCTGCTCTCGTCATACCGTTCAAAATACTTCTGTTTCCACGCGGGAGGGATATCCTTGAGCATATCCTCGGCATATATCCCTGCTTTTGCCGTGCGCAGCACCTCGGTATCAAGGTCGGTGGCAAGTATCTTCAGATCCCAGTCTGCCTTGCGCGGACCGAAATATTCATCTATCGTCATAGCCAGTGAATACGGCTCCTGTCCGGTGGAAGATGCGGCACACCATATCCTTGCGTCTTTATCGCGGACGGTCTTTTCTATATGCGGCAGGACTGTTGATTTGAGGAATTCAAAATGGGCAGGTTCTCTGAGGAAATAGGTGTGATTCGTCGTCAGCTTGTTAACGAGCGTGATTGCTTCGTTTCCCGACGGATCGGAAAATGCATAGTCCATATAATCGCCGTAGGACGTGAATCCCTTCTGATTGACTATCGAATTGAGCCTTCCCTCGATAAGCACGCGCTTTTTTTCAAGGTTGATGCCGTAATTCGATTTCATATAAGTGACAAGCCGCATAAACTCACTGTCGGTCAGATTGAGCATTTAGTATGTTCCTCCGTTGTACTGAGTGAAGTTTCAGAATGCCAGAAGATCATTCTGAAACCCGCCGTCTTTGACGGCGGGCAGCATGAAACGCCGCAGGCACCGTTGTTCATACTGTTCTGCGCAGCAGCCCGGGACAGTATCCGCCCCTGCTGCCGCAGAGTAGTGCAATGCGCCGTTCATGACGGCATCACAGATCCGAGATGAGCTTTTCGCAGTTGAGAAGCTGCTTTATCTCTCCGCCCGATTCTATGATATTCTTGATATACCTGTTGGAGTTGACATTCTTGAAGTCGGGGGTGTTGCATATGTCCTTCGAGTTCACGTTGGTGACTTCGCAGACTCTGTCAACGATTATGCCGACATGATTGTTCCCCTCGAATTCGAGCACGATTATGCAGGTGCGCTCATCGTAGGGTATCTCCTCCTTGCCGAAGCGGCGGCGCACGCTTATTATCGGCACCACCTTGCCGCGGAGGTTTATGATACCCTTGATGTAGTCAGGGACCTTGGGAACTATGGTTATCTGTTCTATACTTATTATCTCGTTGATATATTTGATCTCGATACCGTATATCGTATCATCGATCTTGAAAAGCAGTACATTGCCGCCTTCGGAGAGCATCTCAGCCGATGTTTCTTCATTCATAAGTCGGGGCCCCTTTCGTCAGAAATCGGAAATAATATTGCCGATATCGAGTATTATCGTTATCGAGCCGTCGCCGAGTATCGAGCAGCCGGCCATACCGTTCTGCTTGACATCAAAATTATTGAGCATCGGCGGCCACGGCTTCACTACGACCTGCTGTTCGCCTATAAGTTCGTCTGCGAGCAGGCAGGCGCTCTTGTTGTCGGCACTGACGAGGATTATTATTCCGTCGTAGATATTGGTGGTGGACGGTTCAAGGTCATAGAGCTCGTAAAGCCTTATGAGCGGATAGCATTCACCGCGTATCATTATCATCTCTCTGCCGTCGGTATCGCGCAGGAGCTGCGAGGGCTTTGCCTTGAACGATTCCTTTATGGAATTTATCGGGATCGTGAATATCGAGCTGCCTACAGACACCTCCATACCGTCAACGATCGAGAGCGAGAGCGGTATCTTGATTATGAACTGAGTACCTTCGCCCCATTTGGAGTCAACGGACACAGATCCGCCGACCTTTTCGATATTCTTCTTTACGACGTCCATTCCGACGCCTCTGCCGGAATATTCGGTTACTGTCTCGTTTGTCGAGAAGCCCGGCAGCATTATCATATTGAATATTTCCTTGTCGGAATATTCGGAGCGCGGTCTGGTGAGCATACCGTTCTTTTCCGCCTTGTTGAGCACCTTTTCGGGATTGATACCGGCGCCGTCGTCTGCAACGACGATTATTACCTCGCCGGAGGAGTTATATGCCGAAAGAGTGATAGTGCCTTTTCCGGGCTTGCCCTTGGCGATACGTTCCTCCTGGGTATCCTCTATACCGTGGTCCATAGAGTTGCGGACCATGTGCATGAGCGGGTCATTGAGGTTGTCTATGATGGATTTATCGACTTCTGTTTCCTCGCCCTCAAAGACAAGATCTACATCTTTGCCGAGCTTGACCTTCATATCGCGGACGATACGGGTCATCTTGTTGAAAGCGCCTGACAGAGGCACCATCCTTATGGACATTACTATATCCTGAAGCTCGGAATTGAGCTTGCGGAGCTGTCTTGCTGCCTTCTGGAAATTATCGAGCCGCAGTCCCTTGAGGTCGGGGTTCGAGGTAACCATTGCCTCGGTTATTACGATCTCACCGACCATATCTAGCAGCTGATCGAGCTTGTTGAGGTTGACCGATATGAGCGACTGCTTTACGCCGCCGCCCTGCTTTGCGGCGGGCTTTGACTCCTCTGCCGGCTTTGCCGCAGGTTTTTCTGCTGCGGGAGCGGGTTTGGCTTCGGGAGCTTTAGGCGCCGGGGCTGCCTCTGCGGGCTTTTCTGCGAGAGCGCTCTGCGGAGCGGTTTCCTCCGGCGGAGTATCCGAGCCCTTGTATTCTATAACGGCATCCTTTACATTGGGTGTCGATCTTATCATATCTATCAGCGCTTCATCGAATGCGGACTTGCAGTAGATGATAAATCCGTTCTTGACGATCATATCGGCGCTGTCGGGATTGTTTTCGATATCGTCGGGGATGAATCCGAGTTCCTCGCATTCCTCGCGGATATTGTTCACCACGAGAAGGGCGCGGAGATTCTCCATCTTGCATTCATCGTCGAAGATCACCTTTATCCTGGTCAGCGTATATGCGGGGACTTCCTTTACTATCTCGCCGCCCTCGCCGAGTATCTCGCACGTCGAGACATTGGCGGTCTTGCCGATGATATCGGTGATATATTCGGAGGATATATCGGAATTGGGGCGGAAATGCACGATAAAGCCGTTTTCGGCTATGATCTTGGAAGAATCCGCATTGGTCTCTATATCAGCCGGCTCGAATTCGAGAGCCGCGCAGTTTTCCTTTATATTGGTGATAACGAGCAGGGCGCGGAGATTTTCCATCATGCAGCCTTCCTCGAAGGTCACCTTTACGGTGGTGAGATTGTCGCCGCTTATGCTGCTCACCTTTATCATATCCTGCGCCGATACTGCGGGAGCGCTTTCGGCAGCGGCAGGTGCAGGTGCTTCCTCGGCAGCCCCACCGCCGCTCTTGAGGGAAGCGGCATATTTTTCTATCTTATCCATCACCTCGGAAAAATCCGAGGGGGCGTATTCATCGTTCTGCAGAAGCTCGATCTCCGCCTTCAGCAGATCGGACGCAGAGAACACCAGATCAAACAGCACGTTCTTGGAATTGATCGTGGGATTGTCCTCACGGATTATGTAAAACATATCCTCGACCGCATGGGCAAGATGCGACATATTGTTAAGACCCATCATTGCGGAAGAGCCCTTTATCGTGTGCATTATGCGGAAGATCTCGTTGATCTCCTCGGATCCGAAGCTGTTTTCGTTTTCGGTCTTCATCAGGATCTGATCCAACTGTTCGAGGAGGGAAGAGGTCTCAAACATATAAGTATCGACCATGCTTTCCATGCCTGCTTCAAATTTTGCCATAATATACCGATCCTTTCATATCCGCACGAGCGGTTCATTGCCGTTCGGGTGCAGATGTAATTGATCTGAGCGCATAAGCGCAATACCACATTGAACTGGTACATATCCGTAAAGGATATCGTCCTGTACGGATACAGGTGCTCCGCAGCTGATTTTTGCGGTGTTGAGAGCTGTATCTGTATTTCAATAGATACTGATATATATTATTATACAACAAAATTTGTTCTTCTGCAAGTAAAAAACGAAATATAATTATATTCAGAACAAAGAAAGCAAACGGAATTTTTTGTGCAAATTCTACAAAAATGCATTCTTCAATGATATGCTTCAAATCCTTTTCGACATATCGGTGACAATACTATAGTAAATGGTGCCGGATCTCCGGATCCGCTCTGCGCAGTTTCCGATGCCGCCTGCTATAGCATAAAAATCTTACAGTATCATAACAAAAACGATTCCCGTGATTGACATGAAGGGGATATTGTGGTATATTTAATATGTAAAACTGTATACACAGCAGTGTTATAGTATACGACAATGATATTTCTGCATTCGGTCTGCGCAGAACTCATATATGCAAAGCTTTGCTTGACTGAATGTGCAATTTCTGATTTCGTTGACTATATCATTATTATCCGTATCCGAAAAGGGGGGGATCTCAATGGCGGATATACTTCAGATAACCACACCGGTCGCGCCGAAGGAATATCAGATGCCCAACAGGCATGCACAACAGTCGGTGGACACCGCAACAGGACAGGTGTTCGAGCTCGGCGAGCAGAACCGTGTCGTCAGGACGAACGAGCGCGATGACAACCAGTACAGCGAGCAGAATCTGAAGGATGCCGTCCTTGTCAATCCCAAGAGCGCCTCCGGTACGGGGAGCCCGACAGCGGCTCTCGATACGGTAAAGGGGCTGTTGAGCACCTATACTATCGAGGCTCTGAAGGAAAAGGGAGATATTGATACTCTGAACAAAATATCCGCATTTGCCGAGGAAGTCATCCTGAAACCGGAAAACCTTATGCGCGATATGATAAATCAGCAGGAAAGCGCGACTATATTCAGCGGAAAGCTGTGGGACGCACTCAGACAGCTCCTTAAAAGCGATTCCCCGGATATGCAGTCGGCTATACTCGATTTTGTGCGTGCGGCGGCGGATAACGAATCCAAGGACGAGCTGCTGAACTCTCTTTCGCTGAATTTCAAATTCCTCGCTTCGGAGCTCGCACCGAGCAAGGCGGTCTCCGAAGAGCTGATGAAGGCATCGGAAGCGCTTTCGGGACCCGATGCGGCGCGGAATTTCGCGGCTATAAAAAACACTCTCGTCCAGCTCGTGAATTATACCGGGAACAGTCTTCTCCTTGACAACAAGACACAGAACCTGCTCCCGCTAATCATACACAATATATCCCGCTACAGCAGCAACCCGGCATCGCTGAGGGAGAGCTTTGATACCGTGCTGAATATATTCGACAATCTGGGGCTAGGTGACAGCGAACTGAAGACCCTTGCCGATGCAATGGGTATCGGCGATCCAGCGTCGCAGGGCGGAGAGGGGCAGCCCTCGCTCCTTTCGGGGCTGTTCGGAGGAAATAATACTGCGCAGCAGGCGCTTTCTCCCGATGCGGCAGAGGCTATGAAGCAGGAGATACGGACAAAGCTCGAAAACGCCTTTGATGATTTCGTTATAGCTTCAAAGCTCCCGCAGGAGGTAAAGAACGCTTCGATAATCAGCAATGATACCCTGAACGAACAGTCAAAGCTCGAGGATCTCACCAAACTGCTGACAGCGGGAGTTGCGGGGATGTCCCAGAGGCTTGATGCGGCAAGACTGAAAAATACCCTCAGCGGGATCGACCCGGAAATGGGTTCGGCAGCTGTGAAGCTGGCTCTTGCATCGGTGACGCCGAATACTCCGCAGATGGCAAAGGCGCTCGATTCCATAATAAACAGCTACGACAAGACAGGTGATCTGCAGTCACTGATAGACCGCCTCGGCACTATCATAAATTCGGTCGATGACCTTGACAAGAAGATACCTCTTGCACAGACGCTCAATGCATCGCTCGCGGTGCTGGCGGAGAAGAACAATTCCAACTACAATCCGCCGACTTCCATAGATATACTTTCGGATTTCCTGCTGAAAAATATCAATGATCCGTCCATGCGCTCGATGACCTCGATGAACCAGACGGATATGATACAGAATATGCTGACATCTCCGGGTGTATTCAATCCGCTCATGCACTTCTTTACACCTATGGATGCATTCGGCATGAGAGCCTTCGCGGAAATGTGGGTAGACCGCAACGCCGACAAGAGAATGACCGGCTTTGACCGCGATATCACAGAGGCGGAAGGCGAGACATCCCACGTATTCATGTGCTTCGATATGGAAAATGTCGGATATTTTGAAATGGAGATGTTCGCGAAGGGGACGAACCTGAGCGTCATGCTGCTGTGTCCCGAGGGGAAGGAGGCGGCGTTCTCGCCGCTGAAAACGGCAGTCCCGAGGATAGCGGCTGGAGTGGGATATACCGTAGGCACTACTATAGTAGATACACTGTACAAAAAGCGCGATCTTGATACGGTGTTTCCGAAGCTGACGGAAACGAGGGGTGATTTCAATGCCAAAGCCTAAAAATCCGCTGCTGCCGACAAATTCGGCGGTCGCACTGAAATACAATCCCGACCGTGACTACAGCCCCGTGGTCGTTGCATCGGGACACGGCAAGGCGGCAGAGAGGATAATCTCGCTCGCTGATGAGAGCGGCGTTCCTATATACCGCGACGACAGCGCGGCGGCGCTGCTTTCGATGCTCGAAGTGGGACAGGGGATACCTCCCGAGCTGTTCCAGGTCGTGGCGGGGATATATGTCGAGATAATGAAGCTCGCATCGGATGACAAGAAGAAAGCTACGGGATTATGATAAATATCGGACTTTGTACCGGGATTTGGTGAGAGTATATGAAAATACTGATCTTCAACGGCGGTCCCCGCAAGGGGAATACATGGCGGCTTACGCAGATCGCAAAGAAGTATCTGCAGAAACTTGACAGCACGATCGAGTTTTATGAAGTGCATCTGTCGGATATTGCTCTTCCGTTCTGCACAGGCTGCAGCAATTGCTTCCGCAAAGGGCATAGATACTGTCCGCACCATGATAAAATGCAGCCTGTCATAGACATGATAGAAGAATGCGATGCAGTTGTATTCTCTGTTCCGTGTTTTCAGGGACATCTGCCCGGTATCATGAAAAATTTTACGGATCATATGGCATTTATGCTGCACCGTCCGAGATATTTCAGAAAGAAGGCTCTTATAATCAGTACGACCGGAGGGATATCCGCCGGAAGCACGACAAAAGCTCTGGCAGCAACATTGCCCGGGTGGGGCTTTAATAAATGCTACCAGCTTCCGGTCACTGCCCTGAGCTGGAACGACTACAAGCCGACAAAGAAGGATCTGCGAAGGACATATGATGTCACGAAGAGATTTTACCTTGATGTGAGATCCGGGAGACCCCATGTGCCGGGAGTAGGGGTGCTGATCCCGTTTAATCTGTTTCAGGCTCTGTGCGTCGGCAACAAAGGGGAAAAGGATTATCCGACCGAGGATAACAGCTTCTGGCGGAAATACAAAGGCATGAGATATGCACCGGGCATACCCTTGACAGCTTTTGAACGAGCTGTAGGCTGGCTTATATATCAGCTCGGAAAGAAGCTTTCAAACTCAGTAGTGATTACATATAAGAAATAGATAAAAACAATTATCTGTCAGTGTGGTGATATTTATGCCGGAAAGACCCGAATTAAGCAGAGATATTGACTCCGATACTTTTCGGGAATATTATTATCTGAAACAGGAATTAGTCGCTTTCTGCAGAGAGAACGGATTGCCTGTATCGGGCGGAAAGGCCGAGCTGACAGAAAGGATATCGTTTTATCTTGAAACGGGCAATGTGCTGCCGGCAGCAGCAAAAAGCGCAAAAAGGATTCGGACGATCACCCCGGAGATCACAAGAGAAAGCGTTATTGAGGATAATTTTGTTTGTTCTGAAAAACACCGTGCATTTTTTAAAAAAGAGATCGGAGATTCTTTTTCGTTTAATGTTCCGTTCCAGAAATGGCTCAGATGCAATTCCGGGAAAACATACAGCGATGCTGTTTCGGCGTACTATGATATCATCGCAGAAAAAAAGAAAGGCAGATCATCTATCGACAGACAATTTGAATACAACACCTACATCCGGGATTTCTTTGCGGACAATGCGGGAAAGACTCTGGATGACGCGATCAGATGCTGGAAATACAAGAAAAGTCTGAAAGGACACAACAGATATGAACGTTCGGATCTGTCAGTATTATAAATACAGCTTATGATCTGTATCATTGACCGGATAAGAATACAAAGTCCCGGAGTGTTTTGAAACACTCCGGGACAAAATTTTTATATGTATGGGTATTGTTCTGATGCTGTATTATTTAGTATAAAAAAGCGTTCACCCGGGAGCGGTCACGAGCCGTTCCTGCGGCGGGAGGTGTTGCGGCGTTTGCTGTCCATATTCTTTCTTATATCTCCCATGCGTTCATCCGAACGCTGCTTGAACTTGTTCAGCATATCCTCAAAAGCTGATTCGGGAGTCTGCGAACCCTTGTCCTGACGGGCGGGTCTGCGGTTGTCCTGAGCTCTGCCGCGCATGGGAGCATCGCTGCGGCGGGATTCCGGATTCCTGTTTCTATCGGGCGCACCGCCGTTTTCGGCAGCTTTTTTTATTGACAGGGATATTTTTCCGTCGTTCCCGACAGAAAGCACCTTCACCTTGACGGACTGTCCGACCGTAAGAAAGTCCTTTATCTCACTGACGTAGGAGTTTGCCACCTCGGAGATATGCACCATACCGGTCGTTCCCGGTTCGAGCTCGACAAAAGCTCCGAAATTAGTTATCCCTGTAACCTTGCCTTCATAGATTTTTCCTGTATCCGGCTGCATAAGAAAATTTTTATCCTCCTGAATTTAACTTCTTGTTGTATCATAAAAGCGGCGTTCCGACGGGTATGCATAGCCGAGGACCTCGATCGCGATCCTTTCCATGTATGCTCTTTCGTCGTCCTCGCTGATTATGCTCTGGTAGCTCGTATTTTCGGCACGGAGCTGTTCTTCCTCGAGACGGAGCCGTTCGAGTATCTTCTGTTTTTCTGCGATATCGGCGCGTTCGGTGATAGTTGTGAAAGAGCAGTAGCCGACTGCTGCTATCACGGCAGACCACATCAGGACAGATCCGGCAGGGCTTTTCTTCTTTTCTTTTTTAAGGGTGAATTTGCCTCCGGGCGGATAACCGGCAGGAGCGCCTTTTTTCTTTTTCTTGTCCGCCATGGATCGCACCTCTTTTCTTTAGTTTCGTTTCCGTCTTTCTCGCTCTTTATCTTATACGAGACAAGGATAACGATTTATAGTCTGCGACATCAGTGACTGCATTTCAAGTCATGCATATATGACAGAATGCAGAGATTTCAATATCGTTTACTATAGCAACACACACTTTGCCCTTGGTCATATTTTAACTTTTATATTATACACCATGAACAGCGGCTATTTCAAGTCCTTTTTCAAATTATTGTAATTACAGCTGCGGTTTTTGTAACATATCACAAATAATAACCATATCAATTGTAAATATTGCACACCCGCTTATTTCCTGTTTACCGGCTGATATCCTTGCGGCGTCTTCTCAGCCGTGAGCATATTTCCCTTAAAAAGCCCACAATGATATCCCCGACGGTGAAGATATACAATGCCGCTCCGAGCATTGCTCCGGCGATGCAGAAGCCTCTTGCGCCGCCGCCTGCGTTTGTTGCACAATACATAAATATCACGCCTGCGAATATCACAAGATAGAGTATATCCGCCGCTGCTGTCGGTATTCTTTTCCCCGTGCGCGGGAATATGACCCTTATCACGCGGAATATGTCATACACCGCGCCGAGTGCCGTCCCTATGAGCACCGAACCGAGGAATATCATCACCTGCTCCGGCACGGTGAAAAAGGTCTCCGGATCGCTCTGATCCATATATACTCACATCCCCCTTATCGGAAAAGACTTGCGAAAAAGCCCGTCTTTTCGCGTTTTTCCCTGTTTCCGTAGGCTATGGCGCTTATTTCTCCGGATACTGTCATTTCCCCGGTATCGGTATCGAGCCCGCTCACGTTGAGTGATCTTCCCTTTATCATAAGGCTGCCCGCCGAGGTGTATATAACCGCAGTATTCTCGTCGAAGCGCTCGACATCGTTCACGCCCGATAGCGTGAGCTTTTTTCTGTCCTCGATTATGATAGTATGTATTTTTTCCGCCATGACACTGCTCCCGATATGTATTTTTATAGAAGTATATTCGGGAAAAAAGCAATGTATTCATAAAAAACGACCCGGACCGTATGAAACGATCCGGGTCTGTGATATTTTTACTTGGCGTATTCCGTGACGCGGCTCTCTCTGATGAGATTCACCTTTATCTGTCCGGGATATTCCATCTCATTTTCGATCCTCTTGGCGATCTCCCTTGCGACAATGACCATCTTTTCGTCGTTTATCTGCTCGGGGATGACCATTATGCGGACTTCTCTGCCCGCCTGTATAGCGAAGGATTTCTCAACTCCGTCATAGGAGGAGCATATCTCTTCAAGGCGCTGGAGACGCTTGATATAGTTTTCGTAATTTTCGCTTCTTGCTCCGGGTCTTGCCGCAGATATCGCATCTGCCGCCTGAACGAGAGCAGCGGTTACTGTCCTTACTTCGACATCGCCGTGGTGAGCCTCTATCGCGTGGATTATCTCGGGGCTTTCCTTGTACTTGCGGCATACATCGACGCCGATCTGTACGTGAGAGCCTTCGATCTCGTAGCTCAGTGCCTTACCTATATCGTGGAGAAGGCCTGCTCTGCGTGCGATATTCGCATCAACGCCCAGCTCCGACGCCATGATACCCGCAAGATGTGCGACCTCGATCGAGTGATTGAGCACATTCTGACGGTAGGACGTTCTGTATCTGAGACGTCCGAGGAGCTTGACAAGCTCATGATTGAGCCCGTGTACATTTGTTTCAAGGACGGCGCGTTCGCCTTCCTGCTTGATCTTGTGTTCGACCTCGCGCTTTGCCTTTTCGACCATTTCCTCAATGCGCGACGGATGTATCCTTCCGTCTGCTATGAGCTTTTCAAGAGCGATCCTTGCGATCTCGCGTCTTGTGGGGTCAAAGCAGGAGAGCGTTATAGCCTCGGGAGTATCGTCGATGATGAGTTCCACTCCCGTGAGAGTTTCGAGTGTCCTGATATTGCGTCCTTCGCGTCCGATTATGCGTCCCTTCATTTCGTCGTTCGGGAGAGGCACAACGGAAACGGCTGTTTCCGCCACCTGATCGGCGGCGCATTTTGATATTGCAAGCGAGATGATATTGCGGGCTT
This sequence comes from Oscillospiraceae bacterium, assembly GCA_024697725.1. Taxonomy (GTDB): domain Bacteria; phylum Bacillota; class Clostridia; order Oscillospirales; family Ruminococcaceae; genus RGIG4694. The sequence goes on along the minus strand of JAILFE010000315.1, from coordinate 2,894 downwards.
TTTCCTCACATTCATCGCGGAGCTGAGTCTCGTACTGCTGGATCTTGAGAGCCTTTTCGTGAACGAGATCATCCTCGAGCGAGGAAAGGAGCTTTTCCTTTGCCTGATCGATCGTGAGCTGTGATATCTCTTCGAGAGTCTGCAGCTCGGATGCGCGGATCTTTTCGGCTTCGGCAAGCTTTTCGTCGGCCTGTTTCAGCTTGCGCTGGAGTTGTTCATCCTTCTTTTCGAGATTGTCGGTCTTTTTATCAAGGTTTTCTTCCTTCTGCTGTATGCGGCGTTCCTGTCTGGAAAGCTCGCTCCGACGCGAGTTTATCTCTTTTTCGAGCTCGGTGCGGTTTTTGTGGATCTCGTCCTTGGCTTCAACAAGCGCGATCTTTTTCTTGTTCTCAGCCTCTTCCTTGGCGGCGCTGATGATCCTTTCGGCTTCCTTTTCGGCGGAACCGATCTCAGCCTCGGCCTGACCCTTGCGGTAGGCGATGCCCGCACGGAAACAGATGAATCCGGAAACAGCGGCAGAAACGATAAACACAATGACAGCGACAATTATTGTCGTGGTGTTCATGATCCTTTTTTTACCTCCTCATATTAATAATGTAGTACATTACCTCTACGAGGCGGAATATAAGATTTTTAATTTTTCAAAGTTCGCTTTTACATGGGGTAAGGATAAATTCCGGCATGATTCGTATGATCGCTGCCTTATTCTGCGTTTGCAGATTGCGGATACGATATGCAAATAACGGATTTGTCACACATCAAAAAATATGTTAATCTTCTATCCGGCTCATAGAAGCAATAAAAAAAGAGTTCAGCAATCTATGTATTGCTCGCGGAAAGCATCTCCCCGCGGCAATATTCAAGGCTTGTCCGTATATTTTTCTCTGCGGACCTGCCTCTGATACATTGCAGTCACATTATTATTGTAATATAAATATTTCCGTTTGTCAAGGAATTTTTAATATTTATTTTTTTAATGTCAGATACCGGATAATATATACTGTAAAACGATCCGCACGCATCATCCTCTGCGGGATGATGCGTGCGGAATCTGTCATCAGTCAAGCGTATCTATTACATCGAGGGGCTTTTCATCGTTCATCTTCACGCACATCTCGACGAATTTTGCAAGAGGCACGTTGTTGAGCTTCTTATTTCCTCTTATATTGATAGATACAGTCTCGTTCTGTGCTTCGCTGTCGCCGAGAACGATAACATAGGGGTCCTTGTAATCCTTGTATCTTCTGATCTTGTTCTTCATATTGTCGTCGGTATAGTCCGCCTCTGCCCTGATGCGGTTCTTTTTGAGCAGATCTGCGACCTTTTTCGCATATTCGTTATGCTCCGTCCTGATAGGGACGATACCGACCTGTACGGGCGAGAGCCAGAACGGGAACGCACCCTTGAAGTTTTCCGTGATTATGCCGATGAATCTTTCCATCGAGCCGAATATCGCACGGTGTATCATTACGGGCTGCTTTTCCGTGCCGTCGGCTGCGATATATTTCATATTGAAGTTGAGCGGGAGCTGGAAATCGAGCTGTATCGTGCCCATCTGCCATTCCCTTCCGAGAGCGTCCTTCATCTTCAGGTCGATCTTGGGGCCGTAGAAAGCGCCGTCGCCCTCGTTGAGCTCATAGCCGTCAGCGCCGTACTTGCTTTCGAGTATCGCCTTGAGATCTGCCTCCGCCTTGTTCCATACATTGATATCGCCCATGAAATCCTCGGGGCGCGTGGAAAGCTCTGCCGCATAGGTAAGACCGAACGTGCCGTATATCTGCGTTGCGATATCCATGATATCGTTGATCTCGGCTGCGATCTGATCCTCCGTCACGAGGATATGCGCGTCGTCCTGTCTGAACTGCTGAACTCTGAACAGACCGTTCAGCTCACCGGATTTTTCCTTGCGGTGGATGACATCGACCTGATTGATCTTTATCGGCAGCTCCTTGTATGAGCGCTGCTTGTTCATATATACCTTGATAGCGTTGGGGCAGTTCATCGGCTTCATGCAGTATGTCTCGTTATCGTCCTCGGAGGGGATGACGAACATACCGTCCTGATAGTGATCCCAGTGACCGGATGTCACCCAAAGCTCCTTCTTGGAGATCACGGGACCCGATATCTCCGTATATCCGTGTTCCTCGTGAACGCCTCTCCAGTATTCGAGAAGAGCATTGAAGAGCTTCCAGCCTCTCGGGAGCCAGTACGGCATACCGGGAGCAGTCTGATCGAACATGAACAGATCGAGCTCCTTGCCGAGCTTCTTATGGTCGCGGCTCTTTGCCTCCTCTATCATTTTCAGATATTCATCGAGCAGAGCTGCCTTGGGGAATGCCGTCGCATAGACACGGGAGAGCATCTTGTTCTTTTCACTGCCTCTCCAGTATGCGCCCGTGCAGGAAAGGAGCTTGAACGACTTGACAGCGCCCGTTGACATAAGGTGCGGGCCTGCGCAGAGATCGGTGAATTCGCCCTGGCTGTAGAACATTATATCCTCGCCCTTGTCGGCGTGTTCTTTGCACAGTTCTACCTTGTAAGGTTCATCCATATCCTCGAGCTTTTTCACAGCCTCGGCTGCGGGGAGCGTGAACTGTTCGAGCGGGAGATCTTCCTTGACGATCTTTTTCATCTCATCCTCGATCTTGGCGAGGTCATCGGAGTTGAACGGCTTTTCGAGATCGAAATCATAATAGAAGCCGTTTTCGATAGCGGGGCCTATCGCAAGCTTTGCACCGGGATAAAGGCGCTTAACTGCCTGTGCGAGTATGTGGGAAGCGGTATGATTGAAAGCTCTTCTTCCCTCGTCGCTGTCGAAAGTCATGACCTCGAAATCACAGTCGTTATCTACGACCGTGCGCATATCGCATACCTTTCCGTCGAGCTTTACGCAG
>JAILFE010000231.1 GCA_024697725.1 Oscillospiraceae bacterium | reverse complement strand
CCAGTAAGAACCGTCATATCCGAAGTATTCTGCCGCACTTGCTGTTGTTGCGATCGCTGCCGCTGCCATGAATCCTGCTATTGCCGATACGACCATTTTTCTGATGCTTTTCATTTTGTTTTCCTCCGTATATCTTAATGTTTTTTATCGGGGTGTTGTTTTTTCCCTGTGTCTATATAATAGCTCATTTTTCACGATAAATCAATAATCAATATGACATGAAAATGTCAATAAAGCTACGGGAATAATCAGATGTGTTGCTTATCCGACACATTCATACAGAATCGTATCATTTCTTTTTCAGTTATGCGAACAGAACTTGTGTTTAGCTTATCTGAGGCATTGACATTCAAAAGATAATATGATATACTGGAATAAACAGTAAATGATCCGCGTACAGGGAGCATATACCTGCCGGAAAGCAGAATATCCTGTGAACCATGAACAGCATTACAATAACGAGCAGAGGAGGGTCGCAATGGAAAACAGGAGAATGTCCGAACAGGAACTGAGAGACAGCTTTGATACGGCGCTTGAAGAGGGACACATATTTGTATGCTATCAGCCTAAAATGAATCACACGACCGGACGAATGATAGGTGCGGAAGCGCTTATGCGCTGGAAACATCCAGAATTCGGGATGCAGTACCCTTCCGATTTTATTCCCATGCTTGAAAACAGCGGTCTTATCTGCCGTGCGGACTTATATGTATTCGAGGAAGTGTGCAGATTTCTGAAAATATGCATCGAAAGAGATATACAGCCTGTCCCTGTATCCTGCAATATGTCGCGTTATGATATCTATGACAATGATTATGCGGACAGGATAGAGGAGATACGTATAAGATACGGCATCCCCGTAAAGTACCTCCATGTTGAGATAACCGAATCATCTGCCATAGGCGGCACCGAGCTGGTGGCAAGCGTTCTCGACAAGCTGCACGGTTTCGGCTATATCGTGGAAATGGATGATTTCGGCAGCGGCTATTCCTCACTGAATATCCTGAAGGATCTGAATGTCGATGTCATAAAGCTGGATATGCGCTTTCTGAGCGGAGACATAGGCGGAAGAGGCGGAACGATAATCAGCTCGATAGTACAGATGACGAAGTGGCTCAATACCCCTGTCATAGCCGAAGGCGTTGAGACAATATCGCAGGCGGATTTCATGAAGAGCATAGGATGTTCATATGTCCAGGGATATCTGTACTCAAAGCCGCTCACCGAGGAAGAATTCATCAAAAAGCTGAAAATATCCGAGCATGAGCCGTCCATGACTTCGATGGATATCGTATCAGAAATGAATGTCGGACATTTCTGGGATCCGAATTCGCTCGAGACGTACTTATTCAACAACTTTATCGGAGGAACTGCGATATTCTCATATAAAGATGGCAACGCGGAATTCCTGCGCGTCAACAAGAAATATCTCAAAGAGCTTTGCATGAATATGACGGAACAGGAGATCCTCAGATCGGATCCGTTTAACGGGATAGATAAGGAAAACCGCCGGATATATGAAGATACCATATTCAAGGCGATATCCTCGAACGATGAGGAGAGCTGCGAGACATGGCGCACCGTATGTTCTCAGATCTGCGGCGAGGACAAGCTCTGCATACGCAGTGATATAAGAATTATCGGACGCGCAGAGAACCAGTATATAATATACGCAATGGTGAGGAATATCACAGCAGAAAAGAAACGCTTTGCCGATGTTTACGAGAGCGAGCGCAGATTCCGCTTCGCAAGCGAACAGGCAAATGTCTATGCGTGGGAATATACCGTTGCTACAAAGCAGATGCGTCCCTGTTTCAGATGCATGAGAGATCTCGGACTTCCGCCGCTTGTCGAGAATTATCCCGAGCCTGCGATAGAGGCAGGGATATTCCCGCCGGATTATGCGGATATGTACCGCGACTGGCACAGGCAGATAGAAAACGGTGCAGCACATCTTGAAGCGATAATACCCCTCACAGTAGGCAGGGTGCCTTTCCATGTGAGATATACCACCGAATTTGATGAAAACGGAAAGCCGCTCAAAGCATACGGCTCCGCAACTCTTGTTATTGACGAAAAGAAAGAATAACGAGCCTATAGCGATCCGACCATAAATATCACAAGATCCGGTCATAAATGTTCGGTTTTATGACCGGATCTTATTTGATTTATATGGCGGATCTCAAAAGTTATAAAATAATAAAAGAGATCTCAATACATACACCATATTTTTGACAGATATACCATAGAATTGATAGATAATACCCTCTTTCAGATGATATAATAACAATAAAATATGCAAAAGCAGGTGATACTATGAACAGGCAATATTTTGAAACTGCTCCGCCCGCTCCCCGCTCCACACCATTCGGTATATTTGCAGATCAGGCGGGATATTATCCGTCAGACACGAAGAAAGCCGTTATCCCGTTTGAATGCGGCAGCTTCACAGTTACAGATATAAACGGAAATGTGCGTTATTCCGGAAACACAGTCTCTGCCGGGGCGGACGATGCATCGGGTGACAGCGTATGGATAGCCGATTTTTCGGAGCTGACTGAAAACGGAAAATACCGCGTCCATGCAGGCGGCAAGACCTCCGCAATGTTTTCTATCGGGGATGATGTATATGATGATGTTTTCAACAAGGTCTCGAAGGCATTCTATTATCTGCGCTGCGGCTGCGGGCTCGATGAACGCTGTGCGGGAGTATGGCATCACGGAATATGTCACACGGCACCCGCCAGGCTGTGGGAAAACAGGAACATCACTCTCGATGTTGCCGGAGGCTGGCATGACGCAGGCGACTACGGGAGATATATAACAGCGGGAGCCTGTGCAGCGGCGCATCTTCTGTATGCGTTCAGACTGTTCCCCGATATTTTTGAAAAACAGGAGCTTAACATACCTGAAAAAGGTATTCCCGATATTCTCTCAGAAGTACGGTATGAGCTCGAATGGTTCTTGAAAATGCAGAACAGCGAGGGCGGTGTGTATCATAAGGCTACAACGGCACTGCACGCGCCGTTCGTAATGCCGGAGAACGATACTGCGGAAATGTTCGTATTCCCTGTTTCATCTATGGCGACTGCTGACTTTGCAGCAGTATGCGCACTTGCTTCCGGCATTTACAGCTTTTACGATAAAGATTTCTCCGAAAAGCTTCTGAAAGCCGCGGAAAAATCAGTTGAATGGCTCGACAGGAATCCGCATTTCGTCGGATTCTCAAATCCCGAGGGCTGCAACACCGGCAGCTACGGTGAACGCGACGATCTGTCAAACCGTTTCTGGGCTTATTCGGAGATGTTTGCGCTTACCGGCGATAATAAATATCATAACAGCCTTGTATCGGCGCTTGACAATGATTTTCCGCTTACCGCACTCGGATACGGAGAGGTCGGCGGATTCGGCACTCTTGCGTATATCCTCTGCAAACAGGAAAAGGATGCCGATCTGCTTCAAAGGTTCAAAAAAGAATTTTGCAGCCATGCCGAAGAACTGAAGAAGAAAGCCGATAAATGCGGCTACGGCATCGCTATGGAGAGCGATGATTACTGCTGGGGCAGCAATATGGGGCTTATGGCAAAAGCAATGATATTCGCAATAGCGGATATTCTTTCCGGCGATCATACCTGCCGCGGATATGCCGGCAGACATCTTCATTGTCTTCTCGGTGCAAACGCTCTCGGAATAAGCTACGTTACCGGGGTCGGAGAGTTCAGGTGCAACTATCCTCATCTTCGCCCCGCTTTTGCCGACGGCATAGAGGAATGCATCCCGGGGATGGTGGCGGGAGGTCCCAACAGACATCTTTCCGACCCGTTCGCAAGAAAAGTCATACCCGAAGGAACTCCGCCGATGAAGTGCTATGCGGACGATACTGCAAGCTACTCGCTCAACGAGATCACGATATACTGGAACTCACCGGCAGTATTTGTACTTGCATATCTTTGCAGCGGTCCAGACAGATAGTACGCACCCGTATTTCAGGAATATTATGATGAGACCGGCAGATAGCTGTCGGTCTCATCTGCATTTCAGCATATGTCAAGAGGATCATCAGACTAAAAACAAGACCGGCTCCGCCTGAATTGCGAAGCCGGTCTGCTGCCTTGTATATTTGCTTTTATTCTTTACCTGTACCGTAATATTTCAGACACATCATCGTGAGATCGTCAAACTGCGGTGCGTCCTTAACAAATTCATCCACTGCTGCGCGGACATTTTTAAGTATCTGCTCCGGTCCGGCGTCGGGAGAATCATTGAGCGCGTCTATAGTGCGTTCGGTGCCGAAAAGTTCCTCTTCGGCATTGGTAGCCTCAGCCACACCATCGGTATATACGAAAATACTGTCGCCCTTTTTGAGCGTGATCTCGTAATCCTTGTATTTGGAAAATTCCATAGCGCCCACGGCAAGCCCGTGCTTGTCCTTGAACAGCTCGTACTTGCCGTTCAGATTGAGCATCGGATATTCGTGACCCGCACTTGCGGCGGTCAGCTTTCCGGTACTTATCTCGAGTATTCCGAGCCATACCGTGACAAACATATCAGCCTCATTATTCGAGCATATCTGCTTGTTCACTCTGTTGAGTATCTCGGCGGGAGTTCCGTCCATAAGCGCATGGTCATTTATGAGGATCTTGGAAGCCATCATAAACAGCGCCGCCGGTACGCCCTTGCCGGAAACGTCGGCTATCACCAGAGCGAGATGATCGTCGTCGATGAGGAAGAAATCGTAGAAATCGCCGCCGACCTCCTTCGCGGGATCCATAGAAGCGTATATGTCAAATTCAGAGCGGTCGGGGAACGGCGGGAACATATTCGGCAGCATACCGCTCTGTATGCTCGTTGCAAGAGAAAGCTCGGCTCCGATACGCTCCTTTTCGGCGGTTATCTTTGTGATGTTGTCTATGTACTGCATAATGTCCGATTCCATTCTTTTTACCGAACGCGCAAGCACACCTATCTCGTTTCTTGACGATATCGCTTTTATATCGCTGTCCATACTGTGATCGTCCGCAAACCTTTCCGCTTCGCGCGTCACTTCGCCGATCGGACGTATCAGGTAATATCTCAGGAACACGATGCATATCAGCACCGCGATTATAAGCACGGCACCGCATAATAATACAACATGGCTCACATAGGTATTACGCGACTGCTGGAGCACCTGCATGGTCTTCTCAACGCATATTATCGAGACTACCTTTCCGGAGGAATCCTTGACAGGCAGCAGCGCCGTCGTGTGATCTCCCCACTCGGTATAGGAATACAGATATGTCTCCGGCTTTTCGCCTGTTCTTATAACATCCTTGAGTATCTGGTTATACTGAGGGTCAAAATCCTCACCGACCTTGCCGAGAGGGTATCTGTCATATCCGAGGGATGAATTTACGGAATCATAGATATAGATTATTGATCTTCCTTCGGGATCCACCTCGCCCACATAGATGAAATTCACGTCCATACTGTCCGTAAGCTCATCAAGGCGCTTCTGTATGATATCAAACTCCTCGTCCGTTTCAAGCGTTTCCACATAATGCCCGAATCTGTCCGGATTAAGATATGACAGCGCCGTATAAGCCACCTCGTATGCGGCGTCATTATACTGACGTTCTATAACTGACGTGAACTCGCTGTATCCTATCATGGATGTAAATATCGTCAGCAGCAGTATTATAAAAGTGATGCCGGTAACTATAACAACAGATATCCTTGTTCGTTTTTCCGTTTTATTCATGATTTCCCTCCGTTCTGCTGTTGAAAAATGCTGTCTGTTCAGACGAGGAAAGTATCCTCAGCGGTTTAAGCTGATCGTTTCTTTTTCCGTCACGGTACTTTGCATAGTATTCAGCAAAACTCCCGGCTCTCAGCGTCTTGACTGCGGGCATACCGAGACTGCCGATGCTTCTTTCATTTTTGTAATTGACTCCGAACTTGCAAAGGCACTCATCAAGTATCTTTCCCGCATTCTGTACATCATCGGGAGCGCCTTCGATATACATAACATATCTCGGTGCTGTATCGTCCATCTCACCCGAGAAGCAGTACTGCAATGTCGAGATGCCCGTTTTCTCCCGGAAAAGCATGACCGCGGGCTCAAGCTGTGAAAGGTTCATACGCTCGTCTGCGATATTCATGACAAGCCCCTTGCGATAGCAGACCTTTATTACCGGAGCCTCACCGTATCTTCCTGTGACCTCGATAACATCGCCGATACGATATCTGTAAAGACCGGATAATGTCGTGATGATGATCTCGTAGCGCTTTCCGGTTTCAAGTTCACCTATGGTAAGGGTATCTGTGCCTTCGCCCTCGTCGTCCGCAGGCAGAAACTCTGTATAGCATACATCCGGTATCAGAACATATTCACCCGGCATATCCATTCCAGGAGAGACTCCCATCACGCTTTCGGACGCGGCGTAAATGTAGCTGTGTATCGGTACGCCCTTTACGTATTTTGCGGCGCTGTCACCGTATACGCTGAACTGTCCGCCGTTTATACACCTTATATACCTCAGCTTCGGCCATATCTTCAACAGCATACCGTCCCCGAGTTCCTTCCCCGCAAGTGAAGCGAGACGATCCGCACGGGCGGGATCGGGCACGAACCTTCCCTCAAGCTGACGGCGTACATCATCACTCATACGGAAGCCTTCGCCTACCGTACCGTGCCTTATATCATATATAAAAGCATCGAAATTACGCTCGATATATGCAAAAAGCCCTGCTGCGCGGTGAATGAAAACGCCGTGTATCGCAGTAATGTTTTCATTCGCAAGTGCGCACCTTACTTTCGGGTACAGCATATCGGTTATCTTTTTCGGGAACATAATGTCCGGCGGAGCGGTATATACCGAGGCATCAAGCGCGTCAGCCGCCATTGCGCTCTGAAGATATATTCCCGAGCGCACTCCGCACAGCCTGCCGTCCGGCAGAGATGTCATGAATACATCGCCTATATTGAAGATGCAGCCGAAAAGATCATCTGGACGGTCATGCGAAATATTGCTCTGCACTATGCCCGGTAT
>JAILFE010000215.1 GCA_024697725.1 Oscillospiraceae bacterium | reverse complement strand
AGTGTCACGGATGCATTCGCCTGCACCTGTAAAAACAGTGCAACGCCTTGGCTTTTATTATTCGTTTATTATAAATTTTAAACTATAAATTATGCAGAGAGAGGAGATTCCAAATGACGTTAAATGAAATTCCGGTAGGCGGTGTCTGCACCGTTACCAAACTGAACGGCACAGGCATGCACAGCATTACACCGATAGCAATCCTTGATGCGAATGTGTTTCTGAAATCCAGAAAAGAAGATGCTTCTTCCATGGATACGCTCTTTGTGCTGATATAAGGCTCGTTTCCGAAAGGGTCCTCCATCTGGCTCGCGGGCTCGAGTTCCAGGTTATCTTTTAATAAGTAATCGGTGCTGACTCCGAACAGTTCGGACAGCTTGATTATCTTATTCATATCGGGGACCGACTGCGCGCTCTCCCATTTAGAGATCGACTGTCTGCTGACGTCGAGTTTCTCTGCAAGTTCCTCCTGGGACCATCCTGCTCTTTTTCTTAATTCGATTATTTTATCTGCAAGTATCATGTTGTCTCCTTTCTGTGACCCGGGGCTTATGCCCGACCTGCTTGATACGGTCACAGAATACATTTTCAGCCGGTTGCAACCTCCCAATCGCGATTGGAAAATACGCAACCGGCAGTTGCAAATGCCGTAACCACGGCATTTTTTACATCTGATGTCTTACGACCAGATATTCATCACCGTTCTGATAATACGGGCAATCCTTAAAGCCCCTTTGCATCAGAGAGCTGTAATCATCCTCATCCATATCCACGTCACAGACATATTCTTCGAGGTCCTCATCATATGTATAGTAGGTACATTCTTCACACATGGTCCTGCTTTCCTTTAGCTGAAACTTCTTATTGCTTTTTTTATCCAAAAACAAGGGCGGGATCTTTCCCGCCCTCGCGATCGGCTTTTTCGTATCAACTTGTCTATCATTCGAAGAGACTGGTCTTTTTCCTCTCTTCATCTTCCATACGGCGTCTCTGCATCAGTATCTCGACTTCATTGAGTGTCTGCTGCTTCTTGAGCTTCTGGATATAATCACCGTAATCGGTATCTCCGGTACGGCTCGTAGCTGCGGTCGTATTGTAAGCTATCACATCATTGGATCGGATAGCCGCTTCAAACGAATTGGTCGATGTACCTATGGATGCGCGACCCTTGTTTATAGTGGATATAGCCTCATCTATGGTCTTTAAGTCAAAATCGCCCGTTACATCGAAATCGGCGATGCCAAGAGCTTCAACCGTAGCATTCATCGTAGTGAAAGAACGCTCAGTTCCGTTTGCATCCGATGCAAGCTTGAAGATCTTGCCGTCCTCGTTGTCCAGAAGCGGAACCCCGTTATAATTCGTACGATCCGCTATATCAGCGATGCCCTGCTTAAGACCGTTGATCTCTTCCTGGATATAAGACCTGTCTTCATCTGTCAGAAGTCCGTTGGAAGCCTGAACTGCGAGCTCTCGCATTCTCTGAAGAGAATCCGTGATCTGTTCCGTTGCTCCGTCTGCAATGTTCAACGCAGCCGTAGCGGATTTCATGTTCTCGGTGCCTGCATTAAGTCCGCCAAGCTGTCTCTGGTGTTCCTGAAGGATCGCCATCTCCGACGCACCCTGTGCGGCGGTCTGCACCTTGCTTCCGCTTGACATTGCCGAATATACATAACCGGGAGCACCTATTCCTATACCGTTTACTCCACTCATATCGTTTCCTCCGAATATATACAACTGTTACAGTAAAAAAGCATCTTTGTGAAACTTAATTATATAAATTTTCTGACAATTTGTCAATCATCATGGTGACGTCTGTCGGTGTGCGTACGGTAGTATTCGCGCTTGTTTTCGTACATTTTGCGGTCTGCTTCCTTTTTCAGGCTCTTGAAATCCTTTTCTCCGTCGGAGGCAAATGCGATACCCATGGATACACAGCAGTCCTTTTCATCAAGGAGCGCTCTGGCCTCATCAACCTTGGCTTCAAAGGATTCAAGATCATCCGCATATACATAAGCCGCAAATTCATCTCCGCCCATCCTGAATATGTTATCTCTTCCGA
>JAILFE010000193.1 GCA_024697725.1 Oscillospiraceae bacterium | reverse complement strand
CCCGAAAGCAAATGTCACGCTGATACGCGGCGGGATAGAAGGCTTTACCGATTATGTCGGCAGGCATGACGGCAGCGGCACCTATTCCATGATATTCGACAGCGATGCAAACGGCTTCCCGTACAGATACATCCCCTACGGAGATACCTCCGAGGAACAGGCAAGAGCGCTGTTCCGTGCTTTGCGCCATGCCGATGAGCTCGGAGCGAAGCAGGTGTATGTCCGTTGCCCCGAGATATCGGGAGTGGGACTTGCGGTATACAACCGTCTGCTGAGAGCGGCTGCGTTTGAAGAGGTGCAGGTCTGATGGCTGTTGTCATAGGGCTGACGGGTCCGAGCGGCGCGGGCAAGAGTGAGGCTGCACGGATATTTGCACAGAGCGGTTTTGCTGTGATAGACGCCGATAAAGTGGCGCGTGAGGTCATGGAAAAGGGCGGGAAGTGCCTTGAAGAGACAGCCGCGCATTTCGGCAGGGGAGTGCTTCTGCCTGACGGCTCACTTGACCGCAGAAAGGTCGCGGATATCGTGTTTTCCGACAAAAACGAGCTGAAAGCACTCGAGGATATAACCTATCCGCATATCCTTCGCCGTTTCGGTGAGCTTATAGATGAATACGGCACAGAACATGAGCATATACTTCTTGATGCACCGACGCTCTTTGAAGCGGGCGCCGATAAGCTCTGCAGCTGTGTGGTGTGTGTTGTTGCCGATGAGGACGTGCGCACGGAACGCATAATGCAGAGGGACGGCATTACGGAAAAACAGGCGCGGTCGCGCATAAGAAGTCAGCGCAGCGAGGAATTTTTCAGAGAAAAAGCGAATTATATTATAGAGAACAACAGCACGTCCGATGTGCTGGTACAGAGAACAAAAGAACTGATCCTGATCATTACGGAGCGTTTTGACTATGAAAAAAAGAAAAAAGGCTCGCCGCCGTATGCTTTTTAGCGCGGCAGCGGCATTTCTGGCGGCGTTTGCTTTGGTCATGGCGGTATATAAGCTGCCGGAAGCCGAAAGATCGCTGTTCTATCCCGAAAAATACAGCGGCTATGTAGAGATGTATTCACAGAGCAACGGTCTTGACAAATATTTCGTGTATGCTATAATAAAGACCGAGAGCGGCTTTGACCCCGCTGCCGAATCGGATGTGGGCGCACGGGGACTGATGCAGATAATGGAGGACAGCTTTGACTGGGTGAAATACCGCATGGAGCTTTCCGACGATACCGAATACAGCGATATGTACGACCCAGAAAAGAATATAGAATACGGGACCTATCTCCTGAGACTGCTGTTTGAGGAATACGGCGATGAGAAGACCGTCGCCGCAGCATATCATACCGGGCGGGGAAATGTCAACAAATGGCTCTCCGACAGCAGATACAGCAAAGACGGCAAGAGGCTCAGCGATGTGCCGTCCTCCGCCACGGGGCATTATGTGGACAAGGTCATGAAGGCGTATGAGAATTATATCAGCCTGTACAGCGCTTCGATTGAAAAGGGCGGTATCAGCTTTCATTTTGATATAAAAAAGGAATAATATATCATCCTTTGAATTTTACTGACGAAAGGAAAGATGTTCAAATGGCAGAAAAGAAAAAGTTGGAAGCAAAGCTTCTTCAGGAAAAGCTCTGCGAGACGAGGAAGAACGGTCTTCTGAGGGCGGATGACAAGACTGTCGCCGAAGCGGATAAGTTCTGCGAGGGCTACAAGGCGTTCATGAACTCATCAAAGACCGAACGCGAGGCGTCGGAATTTGCCGAGAATGAAGCCGTAAAGCTCGGATTCAGGAAGTTTGAAAAGGGCATGAAGCTCAAAGCCGGCGACAAGGTATATTACCGCAACAGGGAAAAGGCGATAATACTTGCTGTAATAGGCAAGGAGGATATCAGAAAGGGCGTACATATCGCAGCCGCGCATATAGATTCGCCCCGTCTCGACCTCAAGCAGCATCCGCTCTATGAGGATAATGAGACTGCATATTTCAAGACCCACTACTACGGAGGCATAAAAAAATATCAGTGGACAGCTATCCCGCTTTCGCTGCACGGCGTTGTGGTAAAGGCAGACGGTACAAAAGTCACGGTGAATATCGGTGAGGACGACAGCGACCCTGCTTTCTGCATATCCGATCTTCTCCCGCATCTCGCGCAGGAGCAGATGAAGCGCTCTGCACCGCAGATAATCAAGGGCGAGGAGCTCAATATCATAATCGGATCGCGCCCCTACCGCGATGATGAAGTCAGCGAAAAGGTAAAGCTCAATATCATGTCGATACTCAACGAGAAATACGGCATAATCGAAGCGGATCTTGTTTCTGCGGAGCTTGAAGCCGTACCCGCATTCAAGGCAAGGGATCTCGGCTTTGACCGCAGCATGATAGCTGCATACGGTCATGACGACAAGGTTTGTGCTTATACGGCTCTCGAAGCTCTGCTCAAGGTCAAGAAGCCCTCGAAAACAGCTGTTGTAGTGCTTACCGATAAGGAGGAAACAGGCAGCGAGGGCAATACGGGTCTTCAGTCGGCATATCTTGAGTATTTCATCGCCGATCTTGCCGAGTGCCTCGGAAGTGACGGCAGGACAGTGCTTTCTGCATCGGAATGCCTTTCCGCAGACGTAAATGCGGCATTCGACCCCACATTTTCTGAGCCGTTCGAGAAGCGCAATGCTTCGTTCATGAACTACGGCGTATGTGTGACCAAGTTCACGGGGGCACGCGGAAAATCCGGTACATCGGACGCATCCGCCGAATTTGTCGGCAGAGTGCGCAGCCTGCTCGACAGCAATGATGTCATCTGGCAGACAGGCGAGCTCGGCAAGGTGGACGGCGGCGGAGGAGGAACGGTCGCTGCTTATATCGCAAATCTCGATGTTGAAACGATAGATGTCGGCGTGCCCGTGCTTTCGATGCACGCACCCTATGAGATAGTT
>JAILFE010000181.1 GCA_024697725.1 Oscillospiraceae bacterium | reverse complement strand
TATGTACACGGTAGACGGGCAAAAGGTTACATAGAATTTAAAAATGTTATGATGAAAATCGTAAAGGGCAAAAGTAGCTGTACAGTGCTTTACGGCACATCGAAAACAAAAGCAAGGCTGAGAAGAAAAGCCTTGCATATGTGTGCAGTTTTTCCTTTGTGTCGTAAAGTCTTACCGGAAATTCTTGATAAATCTCATCTGGACTTTTTCGTTGTCATAGCCCGCTTTGCGGTAGAATTCATGTGCCCATGTCCGCTGTCCGCCGGAGTTGAGCCTTACGCCCTTGACGTTGCGCTCACGTCCCCATTCCTCTATGCGTTTGAGCAGCAGGGAGCCTGCACCCATACGGCGGTACTTCTCCGATACGGCGAGCCCAAGTATATTTATCATCGTGTCAAAATACAGCACCTCGTATATATGAGCGTGTATAAAACCAATGACCTCGCCATCATATTCAGCGCAGAACATTGCGTTATTGTCATTTTTCAGGCTGATAATACGATGATTAACAAGTTCTTCGTCACAATCATATCCAAGTGAAGTCCGTGCCAGCTCTGCTATTGCCGCACTGTCTGCTTCCTGTATTTCTCTTACGGTAATTTCCATTTTTATCTCCTGCCTTTGCATATGTATTATGTTCTATGAGATCTGCCGAAAAGCCTTGACAAAAAGCCCTTTTGGGTTTTGTCGGCGGAGCCGTTCAATTCCGCAGGGCTGATCTGCGATATATTGATGATCGTGTCCTTATCCGTATGGACACTGTACATATCATAGTATCTCAATCCGTACTTGTATGCAAGCTTTTCGATGGTTACAAATACTTCTTCCGATACAGAATATGCGATCCCCATGTATATAAGATCATCATCTATAGTGTAATCTATCATCATGCTTTCGAGTTCGGGATTATTCAGAAGTTCTTCTTCGGTGGGAGAGTATTTTCCGTTCATCGCAGGATACTCTTTGACAAGCTCCATAAAGAAATCTGTCAGGGGCTTGGATGTTCCCATAATATCAAAGTAGTCTCTGTCAGCCCCCTGTTCGTTCTTTTATAGAATCATTTCAGAAATTCAAGCGGGTCTGCAGGAGCTTTGTCCTTGTCAAACACCATTATATCAACACTCATTATCTTCTTATCATTGCAGAACGACTATTAAGACAATTATATACTCTATTTCTGTTCTTGTCAATATTTGTATAGTTCTGAACGAAAATCGCCGCAGCTCTTGATTATACATATAATATCTGATATAATAGTATTATCAGGCTATAATGGGCTTACTTGAACGGCAGTTATAAACAGATAGTTTCTGATCGGGGTGGTGATCATCATGTTTTTATCAGGATGCGGTAAGAAAAAATATGATCTGATACTGGACAGATACGGCTTTGAAGCAAAGAAAACAAAATATCATGCAGGTGAAACCGTCACAGTATACTACATTATGATCGCAACGGACACCGATTACAGCTTCTATACGGACAGTGAAGATGTCAGCCTTACTCAGAAATATGATGGTAAACACGGATATGTCTTTACTTTTACGATGCCTGAGCATGATGTTCGGCTTTTCGTTGATTCAAGGAATTCCATGGAATACATACCCGATACCGCAGATACGGTATATAAACAGATTGATACAGATACAGTATCAGAGCCGGGGCAATGGAAATGTCAGGAATGCGGTAAGTGTAACGAAGGCGGATATTGTTCGGAATGTGGAAGTAAAAAGCCTTCGGATGATAAGTAAGATCAGGGTGAAAAAATGCTTGCTATCCAATATATGCGGATGTACTGGACAAAAACAAACCGCAGTCCTCAGGGGGCTGTGAAAAGGCGTGAATATTTTGTTCCCCATGGGATATCGGAGACCATACCTTTGAACGCAGACGGAAATATATTTTTGCAGACACTGAGCTATTATCAGAACTATAATGGTGATATATTTCCCGAGGAGGAATATCTGAGCCAAAAATTCCGCTATTCACAGAACGAGGGCAGAGACACGGATCTCTCGGATTCTCTCGCTCATCGACTGAATATGCGGCTCGCAGAGATCAGGAATACCCGAATGGGCAAGTGGTATGAAACTGCTGAGGAGATAGTCATACCGAGTATTGAGATATTCGGTACAGATGAGGGGCATGAAGTGTTCTGGTATAGTATGGAAAGCTCGTATTTCCCGTTCGGAAAGGGATATAATGTGAACTTTGACAGAAAAGGCTCTCATGTAAAAAGGAAAAGAGTGAAATGCGAGAGGGCATTTGTCGTCAATAAGGGCGAAGCTGGAGTATTGCGATATAATTACAGGTTTTCACATGGAGCACAGCACTATGAGCAATACTGTATCTATATTGTGGATACCGATATTCTGGATCATAATACGTTCACATCCGCAGACTACAAAAAAGAATACGATGAGATGGCATATCTGCTGTGATAGAATGACGGATATGCAACAGCAGGACTTTCGGAAAGCTGAGACCGATGAAAAATGGACAGAGGTAATATGGAATATCTTGATATAGTTGATGAGAACGGTATACCTACGGGAAAGATAATATCCCGTGAAGATGCTCACAAAGATGGTGTCATGCACCGTACTGCTCATGTGTGGGTGATAAGAAGAACAGATAAGGGAACAGAAGTTCTGCTGCAGAAACGGAGCATGGACAAGGAATCCTTCCCAGGAATGTATGATACTTCATCTGCGGGACATATCCCCGCCGGTGAAGAACCTTTGCCTTCTGCCTTGCGGGAATTGCATGAAGAACTGGGAATAGAAGCAGAAAAAGAACAGCTGTGTTATATCGGCTCTTTTCATATACAATATGAAAAGATATTTCATGAAAGCCTGTTTAAGGACAATGAGATAACGAGCGTTTTTCTTCACAATGAACCTGTTGATACAGATAAGCTTGTGTTGCAGAAATCGGAAGTTGAATCAGTCAGGTGGTTTGACATTGAAACAGTATGGGATGAGATACAGCACAGCAGAGAAAGATTCTGTGTTCCCATCGGTGGACTTGAACTGCTTAGGGAATATTTAAAGAATGAGACTTGAAAAGGATGATGCTGTCAGAAATAACAGCATAAAGCAACACGACGAGCCGGAGGACATATGAAACGTAAATATTATGCTGCCATTCTTATCCTTATGATGCTGTGTGCAGGCTGTGCAGACAACAGGGGAGCGGATAATATCAATGCTGAGACTGTATCTGTCACGACAGAGGAAATGACAGTAACATCTGCTGAAACGGAGCCGCAGCTCCCCGCAGGAGAAGAATATCTGTCTGCGCTCGAACGTGACGGCGATATCTGGTACAATACAGATGAAAAATATGCAGATATAGTGGATGTGCTGAAAAAGCGGTATGAGTATTCTAAAGAAGTACAGGGCATAGTACTTGCGGCGGATGATACCGAGCTGATATTCTGTGCAAGCCTTCATTCGTATGAGCGTGACGGTGTGACAAAGGTCAATCCCTACACGACCTATGAAACAGGCTCTCTGACGAAGATGTTCACGGCTTCTTCTGTGTTTCTGCTCTGTGAACAGGGCAAACTGCAGCTTGATGATGAGCTTGGAAAATACTTTCCGGGATATGAGGATACACCTACGGCAAAGATCACTGTATATCAGCTCCTGCATATGCAGTCTGGGATATATGATATGGCTCACCATATGACAGAATTCATGCCGGAGGATGCAGACGAAGATATGAAAGCCCGTGCGAAGAAGGGCGAGCTCACCGATGATGAATTCATTGAACTGGTATTCTCCAAGGAACTAAGAACAGAGCCCGGGACGATATTTGAATACAGCAACACAAACTACAAGCTGCTCGCACTTATCGTCGAAAATGTCTCAGGTCAAAGCTTTTCCGATTTTGTCAAGGAAAACATCTTCGACAAATGCGGCATGGAACATTCGAGCATAGCAGCACAGGGCGATGTTACCAGTGTGCCGAGAGATACCAAAGAACCCTATTGTACATATACATATTTCATCAGAGGGGCAGGGGATATGCATTCATGCGCCGCAGACCTGATCGCATTCGACAGGGCGCTCTTTGCAAAAAAGGTGATAGGAGAAAGCTCGCTTGAAGAAATGTTCAACATGGACAAGAGCTACGGCTGCGGGTGGTATATAGAAAAAGCCAATCCGGAGCATTATATACACGGAGGCGATGTGGGGAACTACATTTCCTTCAATGCCGTGTACAATGCAGAAACAGAGGACAGGATATATCTTGTTGAGTTTTTTCCGAACAAGGATAATGATACGCAAAGGCTGATGTATCAGATATATGATACCCTCAGACTTGAAATTGAAAAATAGTATACACTTTACAGAACAGCAGTGATGATGTATTTATTCAGATTCTTCTTCAACACTATCCGGACAGAACAGGTGATACAATGAAAGTGAACATCAAAGAATACATAGTCAGACTGGTAATACTTTTCATAGGGCTTGTCATAGCACATCTGGGAGTTACGCTTTTTCTTCTCTCCGATCTTGGTGCAGACCCGTTCAATGTACTTATTCAGGGACTGCACAGCCTTACGGTAAAGGCGGCCTCAGGAGGCATAACTCACGGAATGGTACATATGGCTGTGTGTTTTCTGATAATAATAGCACTTATCATCACAGACAAGAGCTATATAAAGGCAGGAACTGTAGTGTGTATGTTCTGCGGAGGACCTATAATCGACTTTTTTTCGTGGCTGCTGGCAGTATTTCATATCGGTGAAATGACTATTGTTTTCAAGCTGTTGATACTCATCATCGGCTGTGCCGTTCTCGCATTCGGAATGACAATAGTTATCCGTTCGGAAGCGGGGACAGGGCCGAATGACCTTGTAGCTGTCGTCATAAGCGACAAAAGCAAAAAGCGTTTCGGTATCGTAAGGATAGTCACCGACTGTGTGTTTGTGGCAGCAGGAGCTCTGCTCGGCGGAAAATTCGGAGTTGGTACTCTTATATGTGCATTCCTTGTGGGTCCGGTCGCAGATCTGTGTATGCCTGTATCATCTTCGATCGTTGAAAAGGGTCTGAAGCTTATGAAGATCTCTCCTGCGGCTGCGGAGAAAACGGATAAATAGATCATGCTGAAATGAAATGCTCCCTTTCGTCAGACATACCGCATCGTCTGACGAAAGGGAGCATTTTTCGGTTATTATATAAGACTTTCCAGTGTGGTAAACAACGCATTGTTGTCTAGCGGCTTGCTCAGATGTGCGTTCATCCCTGCCTGTAAGCTGCGCTGGACATCCTCGTCAAAGGCGTTTGCGGTAAGGGCAATGATAGGCACTGTCCTTGCATCGGGGCGGTCAAGGGAACGTATTACGGATGTTGCCTCCAGTCCGTCCATTTCGGGCATCCTTATGTCCATCAGTATCGCATCATAATGTCCTGTCTCGCTTGCGATGAATTTGTCAACGGCTATCCGTCCGTTTTTCGCAAGATCTGTGTTTATCTCACGCATTGCAAGTATCATCGTCATTACCGATATGTTTACGGATATACTCACAGGTGATTTGCAAGGGCATTTACAAGGGATTTTAGGATTATTATAAGCTCATATTGGCTGTATAAGTAATATTTTTCTTATAAGAGCACTATATGCCTGATAAATCTCCCTTAATGGAAGAAGACCACACCGCATAATATCGAACGATGTAGTCATAAATTACACTAAAAAGATGCATTTTATACACGCTATTATGTGATTTCGTATGCATAGAAGATAACACAGGAATATGGTATATGCAACTTATTAGTCTCTCCTCACACTGCATCAATCCCCTGAACTATCGACAAAACGGATAAAATATGGTATAATAGAAGTGCAAGGAAAGAACCGGAAAATGAGAAAAAAGCTTGCACTTTGGAGGATGCCATGTATAAGTTCAAGAGAGAACATCAGATTTCATTCACAGATTTCAATCAACCGCTTGGTATGCAAATGAACCCGGATAACCGCTGGGTAAAGAAGGCGGAAATGATCCCGTGGGAAACAATTGAGGCTGAGTATGCAAAACTGTTTCCGAGCCATAAAGGCATGCCTGCAAAACCTCTGCGCATGGCACTTGGTTCGTTGCTGATCCAGAAGCAATATCACTTTCCCGATGAAGAACTGGTTGAACAGATCAGGGAAAACCCGTACTATCAGTATTTCATCGGTCTTCCGGGATATGAAGACAAAATTCCGTTTGTTCCTTCGCTGCTTGTTGAAATCCGCAAGCGGCTTTCCGAAGATGTGCTGAATGAGATCAATGAAATGATTATCGCATACAACGCGCAGAAGGACGATCAGGATAATGATGATCACGGTGATGACGGCGGAGAACAGGAACATAATGAGCAGCAGAGCTCCTCAAACAACACAAAGAATGCCGGTACACTGATCCTTGATGCAACCTGTGCGCCGCAGAATATCAAGTTTCCACAAGACATTGAATTGTTGAATGAGGCGCGTAAAAAACTGGAAGACATGATCTGCCGGATCAGTGACGAATACAATTTTTACAGACCGAGAATGTACCGCGAAAAGGCAAGAAAGGACTATCTCGCGCTTGCCAAATGCAGAAAACGCGGCGCGAAAAAGATCAGAAAAGCCATCAAA
>JAILFE010000186.1 GCA_024697725.1 Oscillospiraceae bacterium | reverse complement strand
CAATATCGGTCAGATACCGAAGTTCGACAAGCTGATCGCCACTATACGAAGCCGTGAAATTTCGGCTTCTATCATTTTGCAGGCGCAGTCACAGTTAAAGGCTATCTACAAGGACAATGCCGACACGATAGTCGGAAACTGCGATACAATGCTCTTTCTCGGCGGCAAGGAAAAAGGTACGCTGAAAGAGCTTTCGGAGGTTCTCGGAAAAGAAACGATAGACCTCTACAACACGGGCGAAAGCCGAGGCAAAGAAGTCTCCCATTCGCTCAACTATCAGAAAACGGGCAAAGAGCTTATGAGTATGGACGAATTGAGCGTCTTGGACGGAAGCAAGTGTATTTTGCAGCTCCGAGGCGTGAGACCGTTCCTCTCGAATAAGTACGATCTGACAAAGCACCCGAAGTTCGGCTTAACGTCGGACTCGGACGAAAAGAACCTGTTTGATGTGGAAAAGTTCTTGGCTCACAAGCTCAGAATACAGCCCGAAGATACAGTCGAAGTTTATGACTGTGACGAAACGGAAGAAACAACAGACAGCAATACGGAAGAAGCCGCTGAACAGTAGGAATTCAGCGGCTTTTATGCTGCAATGATTTATGTAGGAAATGAATTATGGATTTTTTCAACAGCGCGGTAGATGTTCTTCAGACTCTCGTTATAGCTCTCGGTGCCGGTCTCGGCGTATGGGGCGTAGTCAATATGCTCGAAGGCTACGGTAACGATAACCCCGGTGCCAAAGCACAGTAGCGATATAGAAGTTTTTTCTCCCTTAATTCTGGTCGCATAAAATAAGCATTATGCGACCTTTTTTCCATATTTGCTTGTTTCAACGGATATGGTGGATACCGCCACATCAAAGCGGAAGTGTATCTCAATATCCTGCACACGCTTACCGCTGGACTTGTCGGGTTCGTGTACTACGATCTTGTCAACCAGTTCGTGCATGATCTCAGGCGTGAGCGTTTCGATATGCTCATACTTATGCACCACTTTGAGGAACACAGTCACATCGGAGGACTTCTGCTCTGCACCGTCAATCAGGGTTGTAAGCTCCGCAACAGTTGCTTTCAGCTTTGCCTGTTCTTCCTCATATCCTGCGGACATCATCGTGAAACGCTCGTCCGACAGCCTGCCGAGAACATTATCCTCATAGAGCCTTGTAAAGAGCTTGTCCAGTTCAGCGATACGCTTTTCAGCCTGTTTCAGCGTTTTCTTTGCTTTTGTAAGCTCCGAGGACTTACGCTGAACGGAATTGCTCATAGCCGTCTGAATGAACTCGTCCTCATTCTCACGCACCATCGCAAGGAGCTTGTTCAGCTCACCGAGGACAATTTCATTTAGGACACAGGTGCGGATATAGTGGACAGTGCATTTATCCTGTTTCTTTGCGTATGTAGAGCATCTCATGTGTTCCTGTTCGGGACGCTCATTCTTGCGGTGGCTCAGGTACATCTTTTCTCCGCAGTCGGCACAGTAAACCATTCCTGCGAACGGATTGACCGTCTGCATTTTCTGCGGTCTGCGCTTGTGCTTGCGAAGCTCCTGCACCAAGTCAAAGGTCTGCTGCGTGATGATAGGTTCTTGCGTATTCTCAAATATCTGCCACTCATCCTGCGGATTGTAGACGATTTTATGCACCTTGTAAGACTTCATTTTCGTTCTGAAATTGACCGTATGACCGCAGTATTCATAGCGTTCAAGAATATGGGCAATTGTCTGCGCTCCCCAACGGTATGTTTTAGCATTGTGTCTGCCGTTGTCGCGACCTTGCAACAATGCGTAGGCAGTCGGCGTAGGGATACCCTGTTCGGTCAAGATACGGGCAATCTGCACCGGACCGTAGCCGTCAATGCAGAGCTTGAAAATCTTGCGTACCACCTCGGCGGCAGGCTCATCAATTACCCACAGGTTCTTGTCGGTATCGGACTTCTTGTAGCCGTACACGGGCGGACACAGATGCTTGCCCGACTGTCCTTTTGCCCTGAACACCGCACGAATTTTCTTTGAACAGTCACGGGCGTACCAGTCATTGAAAATATTTTTGAACGCAAGCAACTCGTTCTCGGACTTTGCTGTATCGACATTATCGTTCACGGCGATATATCTCACATCGTAGTCGGGGAAAACCATTTCGATCAGCTCGCCAGTTTTCAGATAATCACGACCGAGCCTTGAAAGGTCTTTGGTAATAACCGTAGCGACCTTGCCGTCCTCAATGTCCGACATCATCGCTTTGAAGCCGTCACGCTCCCAAGTCGTACCACTCACTCCGTCATCGACATAAAAAGTCGGATTTGGAAAGCCGTTATCCTCAGCGAATTTCTGGAGGATCGCTTTCTGGTTGGTAATGCTGTTGCTCTCGCCGTCCAACATATCGTCCTGCGAAAGACGGCAGTATAAAGCTGTTATCTTGTCTGTCATTTTAACCCCACTTTCCGACAGGATACAGCAAGCTATTATCATTATAGCGCACCTTGTTTCTTTTTTCAATGCGCCGATATTCCAAAATCAAACAGCCTGCTTGTCCTGTTCTTGTCCGGATTCACCGAGCATTTTCTCGCAGTCAGCCGTGATGAGCCTTGCGAGTATATCGCTCAGGCTTTGCTGAAAAGCTGGGTTAAAGACGGTTTTTACTCTGTAAATCGTATGCCCGATATGATACTCAGACACACTTCCCGATACCGCAACAGCGGCAGTTGTTGTTTCATTCATAGCGAATTTTCTCCTTTAGCTTGTCTGTTTCTATGCTTTTAGGTTTGAGGGTTTCGCTTTATCTCTCTGCCCTCATATACAGCCGTGCGGAACGGCATTACTGCCGCCCCTCTCACAGCTATCGTTTTGTTGTCGGAAATATGTTAATCCTTGTAGGAATTATCTCCGAAGAAAGAAGTCTGTCCGACAAATTCATCATCGGCAGAGCCACTGTCGGCATCATCGCCCGACTTGCTGTCTG
>JAILFE010000164.1 GCA_024697725.1 Oscillospiraceae bacterium | reverse complement strand
GCGGAAATGTCATGAAATCATTTTCAGATACGTTTTTCGGACGTTTATTGTTCGTTTTGAAAGCACTTTCATTTCCGTCTGTGCAGTATATATAAAAATGCAAAAAAAATCACTGCAATTAATGGTCAAAATCCTTGACATATCATTTTTTATTTGATATAATAGTTATGTCAGTCGAATTGAGATCAACTGTCCGGACATCAGCAGTATATACCGCCTGCGAAAGAATACTTCGCAAAGCAGGCTCCGGAAAAGCTTTCCGGGTCTTTGAAGGCGCAGCAAGCGTACTGTACGGCAGCGAGCGTTCGGGTGAATATTTTATCTTATACAAAACGGAGGAGAATATCATGGCAGAGAGCAGATTTATCAAGACGGTCATCAACGGGGGCTACGATAGAACGGAAGTCAACAAGAAGATGGAATACCTTTACAATGAGGTATACGATCTGCGCAATCAGCAGAGAGAAAACAAGCTCCTGCTTGAGGATTACAAAAAAGGCACTCCCGAAGAAAAGGCTTTTGAAAATGTCCTGAATACCGAAAAGGCAAAGCTCACCGAGATGCAGGTCAAGAATGAAGCTGCCAACACCAAGATAAAGACTCTTACCGATGAAAACAAGCAGCTCTCCGATGATATCGCACAGCTCAGAAAGGAGATCGAGGATCTCACAGCACAGCTGGGTGAAGCCAATGACAAGATAAAGGCTCTGGAGGCAGGCTCCGATCCCATGGCGATAAGCCAGGTGTTCGTGGAGGCTCAGAAATCCTCGAATCTGCTCAAAGCATCTGCTCAGGCTGAGGCCGACAAGATAAAGAAGGATTCCGATGAGCTGGCAGAAAGCATAATCACCGATGCGAACAACACCGCCTCCAAGATAATATACGATGCTGAAAAGACCGCAGCTGTCACCATTGCCGATGCCCAGAACAAGAGCAACGAGATGGATGCTGCTTCCAATAATCTCAAAGCAGCCGCACTTTCAGAGGTCAATGACCTTCTTGAACGTCTGTTGAACCTCAAATCCGCAGTCGATGACTTCAATACCAAGGGCGTTCCTGCACTTTCCTCCTCCGAAAAGCTGCTCAAGGATACCAAGAAGACACTCGAAAGCGGCGGGGTCCCCGTATTCAAGGAACCCAAGAAAGTTGAGCCCGATCTGCCCGATATCCCCGAGATCAAGGATATCAAGCCCGCAAAGGCAAAGAAGAAGCTCGATCTCAACGGTCTTGACGAGCTGGCACAGCTCGCAGACAATTTCTTCAAGGGCGATAAGGCCGGCGACGGTGCCGCTGCAGACAGCAAGAGCTTGGAATCCGACCTTGATGCTCTCACAAAACAGGCGGAGGCTCTCAACAGTTGATATATTGCTTTTGACGCGCAGCCGCTGACCGGACGGCAGGCGGCTGCGCTTTACCCTATGCAACAGGAATCGAACTAAGGAGAATCAGATCATGAACGATATGAACGAGATAGTCATAGTAAAACCCGACAAGTGCGTCGGCTGCAATGCCTGCCTGCGCGCCTGCCCCGCTCCTGAGGCGAATGTCGTGCAGTACATGAATGACGGAAAGATCGTTATTACGGTCAATCCCGCAAAATGCATAAGCTGCGGCGAATGTCTGAGGGTGTGCAATCACGGTGCGAGGGATTACGTAGATGATACGGAAGAATGTATGTCAAAGCTCAGGAACGAGAAGCTTGTCATCATCGCAACCCCGGCTATAAAGACGGCATATCCCACACAGTGGAAGGGTATACTCGACTTCTTTGTTGAAAAGAACTGCTATGTATATGATATCTCCTACGGCACGGATATCTGCCTCTGGGCATATTCCCGTTCGGTGAGCAGAGAACAGAGATGTCTCATAACCGAACCGTGCGGCGCTGTCGTAAAGTACGCGGAATCATATCAGCCCAAGCTGCTGAAAAATCTGGCTCCGGTACACAGTCCGGTCACCTGTGAAGCTATATACATAAAACAGTATCTCAACAGGACGAACAAGATCGCCGTGCTCTCCCCGTGCATCGCACTCAAGGAGGAGATCGAGGAGACAGGGTTTATTGATTACAATGTCACATTCGGCAAGCTGATGGAATATTTTGACCGCAACGGCATACGCATCCCCACCAATTCCGCCGATGATTATGACTATAACTATACCGATGTCATGGGACTCGGTACAGACCTTTTCCCTGAGGCGGATCAGTTTGCATATAAGCTTGCGGAATACAAAAAGGATATGCTCATAATGCAGGTGCAGGGCGTACAGAACGTATACAGCGCTCTCGACAGCTACGCGAATGCCTCCGACCAGAAGCGCCCCGATGTCTATGATGTATATTCCTGCCAGTTCGGGTGCATAGCGGGACCTGCTATCGGCAAGGTGCAGTCTCCGTTCGATGCACTCGGCATAAAGCGTACTATCCGCAAGAAGGCTGATGCAAAGCCCCGTGAGGCAAATCTCAGGGGAGGCATACAGAAGCTGTTCAAGCTCTTTGACGATGAACTGCAGATCGTTGATTTCATGAGATCGTACAGAACGATACCTCAGTCCTCTATGCCGAACATGAATCAGCTCGATGAAGCGTTCGCAAGCATGGATAAAACCAAGGACGCTGACAAGCACATCGACTGCGGTGCCTGCGGCTACAAGACCTGTCTTGATATGGCTGCGGCTATATACAGGGGGCTCAATACTGCGGAAAGCTGCGTATATTCGACGAAGTCGCTGCTTCTCAAGCGCAACGAGGAGCTTTCTCAGAACAACAAGAAGATAGATGAACTGGCTGACAACTGCCGTTCGGTATCCGAAAGACTGATACAGAACATCGACGATGTCAACGAAAAATTCCATTCGGTCGGCAGTATCAACGAAAAGGCTGTGCAGAAGACAGCGGCTGTAAGATCGCTGCTGATAAATGTATGCGCGTTCTGCAAGAAGAACGTCTCGATGGATGCCAAGGCGACCGAACAGCTCGTGAATGTTATAAATACGACCATAAGCGCTCTTGACGGGCTCGATGCCACTGTGAGAGAGGTGGACGGCACGACCGGTGAGATCAATAATGCCGTAAAGAGGCTCTCCGAGATCGCAAACGGACTCACAGAGGAGATCACGGGCAAGAAGTAATATATTCTGCATGATCTGCATAAAAAGATTACGCCGCAGTATTTCTGATGTCTTTTTCAGAGATGCTGCGGCGTTTGCTATTGGATATGAACGGAAAGCGATAGCCCGGAAACGTGGTATTTACTGCATTTTTCATGTGTGATTCCCCGAAGATCGGCTGTTGATGCGGCTCTGCAGGAAAAAATATTGAAAAAACAGGAAAAAATGTGGCTGAAAGCCTTGACAAATAACAATTTTTATAATATAATAGCCTTAAAGTACAGAAAATTTGTCGATTTTTCTGTACCATCAATATTATAAATATGATCGGGAGGTTTTTTATGAACAAGTCGGAACTTATTGATGCAATCGCAAAGGAAACAGGTGCTTCCAAAAAGGATACAGAGGCTATGCTGAAGTCTTTTGTAAATGTTGTATCCACTGAACTTCAGAAGAAGGAAAAGGTACAGCTTATCGGCTTTGGTACATTCGAGACATCTGAAAGAGCAGCAAGATCAGGACGCAATCCCAGAACAGGTGCTGAGCTCAAGATCAAGGCATCCACTGTTGCAAGATTCAAGCCCGGCAAGGCTCTGAAAGATCTCGTAAATACAAAGCCCAAGGCTGAAAAGGCTGCAAAGAAGGGCAAGAAGAAGTAATATTCACAGGCATAACACCGGCGCAGTCGGAATCAATTTCCGACTGCGCCTTTTTGATTCTTTATACTGTCATTGTTCTCGCGGAACAAGATCATGGAGATACTTGATATTTCTCGCTCACAGTTCATCCTTGGATGTTCTGTGTTCTCTGAAATATCTTACCAGTTCAATGCGTGAAGAGATACCGAGCTTTCTGTAGCCGCTGAAAAGTATCCTCTTGACTGTTCCTTCCGTGACATGGAATCTGTATGCTATGCAGCGGTTTGTCATGCCTTCCGCTGCCATGAGGAGCATTTCTTCCTCGTGCTCGGTAAGGCGTGTGTTCTTTGTGTTTTTCTTCTGACAGAGCTTTATCACGTTCCTGATGCGCACTATCCTCACCATGATATTGCTGCCGTTTCTGCTTTGCTTCGCATTAATGATAAATCTGCTCCCGTCACGGCTTATGAGCTCAACATTTCTGTTCCCGGCGATCGACTGATCCATTGAGTTGAATATTTCTTCTTCGGTTATGATTTTTTCCATGAGCATACTTTCAAGAGTCGGCTCGGCATTATAAAAATAGTAGGAATCATTGTTCCTGCGTACTATACCGACAGCTACTTTGTCCGAACTGTAATCGACATCGGTCCTGATATCATTAAGCACGGATATACCCACGGCTGCATAGTTCTTTCCTTCACAGGACAGCGGCATTATATTTATATGGACCGACTTCGATCCGTCCTTATCCGAGTGTGCTATATCATAAAAATCAAATATCTCACCCTTGGAGATACACATTGAAATAATATTCAGCGAACGCATCCCGCAGAGATATTTCTCAGCAGCCCTTGAAAGATCATCGCCCGTATCAACATTGGAAATGACCTTTTTCAGGATATCACTGCATGAATCAACGATATATTTCCCGCCCTCACACTTCACGATTATCATCCCGAGATAGTTTTCGCTCCGTGAATCTTTTGCGTATTTGAACGTATCCATGTCAAGCCGCTGACCGATGATATGCATCATTTTGTTTTCAAAGACGGTCGTCACCTTCCAGTAATCGTCATTGCGGCTGCTGTATGATAAATACTGGAGAACCGAATTTCTTTGCTTGAAGCGCTCAAACATTTTTCTTATATGATCTTCATACGGCAGATCAAAGACCTCATAGATATACTTCCCGCAGAATTCTCCTTTGTGTCCGATAAGATCAATGTATGTCGGGTTCATCTCGGAAAATATTATTTTTCCGCTGTCTGACATCACAACAGTGCAAAAGAAGAAGCTCCTGTCATTCCAGTTATTGCGGATCAGTTCATTGTTTACCGAAAGCGCTACGAACGGATGGCAGAAGTCAATTAAAATATGTTCCATTTTGGAATACTCTCCTTATTTATTCATCTGAGACTGTATATCAAATAATGCCTGTGATTAATGCTGCAAAACTGTTATAGTCAACGACATAAGAAATTGCACATTAAGTCAAGCAAAGCTTTGCATATATGAGCTTTGTGCAGACTGAATGCAGCAATTTCAATGTCGTTTACAATAATCCAACACAATATGACCTCTAAAAACCTCTCACTGCATCTTTACAGCACAGGTTATTAGAGATCACCTGAATTTATTATAACATCCGAAAGAGTTTTTTGCAACTGTTGTCATGATCGGATATTGCAATGCGGCGTACAACAAAAGTTTTTTTCTCATACATATCTGTCAACCAATTATGTATTGACATTTCGGATGTTTTACGGGCTCATCATAAATAAGTGTTGATATATGTAAATTATACACACAGCTTTGCCGGATATGAGAATTATATATCATGTCTGAGCTTGTATCTTTTCCGGATAATACACAAAAAATTTACAAAGAATGATGAATATAATGGAAACGATGTTTTCCGGGGGGTTCCGGGCAGAGCGATCATAGGTATTTCATTGTTATCGGAAGCAGCGGCAGCTTTTTCCCTTGATTTCGTACAATAACACAGAATCAGCTGTCTATATGCAATATATAAAAATCATCTGCATATATCCGTTCTCCCTGCACGTAAGGCACAAGGTTTTCTTTATACCAACGCTGCATCCTGGGCATAAACCAATCTTGTCTGCTCCACTGATCGTAATGTATCCCGATACAATCCAGCAGCGAAAGCACAAAACAGGCATCTAACACGTCGTATCTGATCGATCCGCCGGCATTCCGATACCCTTCTGCCATTTGTTGTCTGTGCGCCAGTCCGCTGATATTTCCAAACAGAACGGCAAGATCGTACATCGGATGTCCCAGTCCGAAAAATGAAAAATCAATGGGGATCAGACCTTCAGATGTTTTCAGAATATTGGATGGTGATAGATCTCCGTGAAGTATAAGAAATTCATCCTGTACTTTTTCCAATACTGTTCCGACGCAGTCACAGGCACGCTGCATGACTGTTGAATAAACTGCGCTTATACCCTCATCTTCCAACTCCTGTATTCTGTTTTTTGTGCATTCACAGTGCTGTTTACCGTATGATTTTACCGGTGACACGCGAAAATCCTTTACCTTCTGATGCAAACTGGCAAGCATCTCTCCGATCTGATAACAAAGTGCATCATTCAATTCGAGCTTATCTAACGATTCGCCTTCGATCCACTTTGATACAGTGACTATCGTCCCATCCGCTAACTTTGTAATGCGTTCCCCATATCGGTTTTCAATTACTGAGCGCATTTGCATCCCTTGTTTATTCAGGTGTTCTGTCAGCGCAAGTTCTGAATCATATAGCTCGATGCGCGAAATACCTTCGTAAAAGAATCCTGCCGAAAACCCTTCTGACGGCTTATGGATCTGAAGCAGATGATCTTTTCCCACGCGATAGGTCAGATTTTCGTTGTGTCTGAGCAATTCTGTATCAGATACAGTAATATTGTAATAGGATAATGCTTCCTGTATGTATTTGTTTTCCATATTCTGCTTTGTTATTCTATAAAAAACAATATTTATACCATTCCCGCCTTGCGGCCGCTCCCGATCTCAGTTCTTTATATTGAAAGATCATGTTCCGGCTTTCTTGTCAGATACAGGACATAGGTATCCTCAAAGATAACTTTGCCGCCGTTATCCGCGACCGTATTTCTGAGCCCTTCAAAGAATAATGTCTTATAAGGTTCCGGTATCACGATATGATCGCAGTGAGTACCGCAGTAAGCGACATACTCCTCGGGATCCATTACACGTCTTCCGTGAAAATCATGTCTTTCAAAATCAACATATCCGTAGTTCTGCGCGTTTTCATATCTGAAGCCGCCGTGCGTATATGGGATATCAGGCTTATAATACTGATCGTACAGCTTCTGTATCTTTGCATAGAGTTTTTCATTGGGTGTTTTATAATCCGATCTTGTCAGCATCATGGCAAGAATTCCGCCCGGTTCCAGCAGTTCAAAGGTTTTTGAAAATGCGGTATCCTCCGGTATCCACTGTATGGTCGCAGCCGAATAGATCATATCAAATCTTTGTGTTCCGAAATCATGAGTGATAAAATCATCATTCACAATATGAAAGTTAGGAAAACTGCCGTATTTTTCCTTCATTTTTGCATATAAATGTTCTCCGAGCTCTATGGCGTGATAATCACATCCGGTTTTCAGTATGGGATCGGTAGCCTGCCCGGTTCCGGGTCCGATCTCCAGGACCTGCTTGACAGGGCTTATATCAGCATACTTTATAAGGTATCGGAACAGTTCTTCACTATATCTCGGACGGTACTTGTCAAACTGCTCCGGGATAGTATCAAAAGATTTTCTGAGCTCCATGGATTACCTCCGTAAATGAAAATTTAGAACAGCAGGCGCAGGCTTTGTTCAAGGCTTGGTTTGTTGATTTTGAGCCGTTTGGCGGTGTTATGCCAGATGATTGGCAAAGATCTACTTTGGGTGAAGTTTCTGATATGGGTGCAGGAGGCGATAAGCCGAAAAATGCCACCCCAACAGCAACTTCTGATAATACAGTTCCAATATATTCTAATGGCGTTACCGACGAGGGATTATACGGCTTTACGGATAAAGCCAAAATACAGGACGAAAGTGTTACTGTATCCGCAAGAGGAACAATAGGCTATGTATGCTTGCGGCAGGTGCCTTATGTTCCTATTGTTAGATTAGTTACT
>JAILFE010000150.1 GCA_024697725.1 Oscillospiraceae bacterium | reverse complement strand
GCACTCAAAAAGCCGAAAAGCACTCCGAAGTTGCACTATTACGTACTTTTCGGCTTTTTGAGCAGACATTAAAGTAAAGGAGAGATATCATGGAAAAATATGTATACAGACCCAAGAGATTCTATATAACGGTATTCGGTCTGACATGGGGCTTCTGGATACTCGCACTAATACTGAAAGATACTCCGCTGATGTTCGTGTTCATGGTACTGGGGCTGTTTATGCCTGCTGTTACTGCGGTAGTTACGGTGCTCACATCCAAAAACAAAATGCTCAAAGAAGATCTGAAAAGAAAGATCGTCGGATTCTACAGGATAAAGCCGCTGACGATAATCAAGGCTGTTGTTCTGTTCTTTATCGTTGTTTCGGTATCCATCGGCATATCCGTTCTGTCCGGAGGAGACCCGGCGCAGTTCTCATTCACCGAGGATTTCTCGTTCTCGATAGCCGGTACTTCCGCGCTGTTTACAATGGTGCTCGCATCTGTCATTGAAGAAGTCGGCTGGAGAGGCTACGGCGAGGATGCGGTAGGTTCATATCACACATGGTTCAAGGAGTCAATCATCTTCGGAGCGATATGGGGCGCATGGCATATCCCGCTTTTCCTTATACCCGGGACTTATCAGCATACCCTTACAGAGCTGGGTGCAATATATGTGATAAACTTCTTTGTAAGCACTATTCCCGTAGACTTTTTGCAGACGTGGGTATATGTAAAGAACAACCGCAGTATGCTCGCCACGGCGATATTCCACCTTTTCCTCAATGTGATGCAGGAAAAGATCAATATAGCGCCGGAGACGAAATGTATCGAGACCGTGGTAATGCTCGCTGCAGCAGCTATTGTAATAGTGTTCAACAAGGAGCTTTTCTTCGGGAAGGAACACATCGGAAGATTGCTTGAGGTACAGGCGGAGACAGATGAAAGATCAAAAAAGTAATTTCGGAAAATTTCTCCTGCTGTGGTCGGGAGAACTGATATCCTCGATAGGCGGAGGACTTACGAGTTTCGGTCTGGGGGTATATGTCTTCGCGAGTACTGGCAGTGCCGCAAGTATGTCGCTGATAACGCTGTTCGGTTTCCTTCCGACGCTGATGCTCAGCGTTCCTGCGGGAGTGCTGGCGGACAGGTACGACCGTCGCCTGCTTATGATGGCAGGCGACGGTTTCTCGGCACTCGGTGTGATATTCATACTGATATGCATGATGAACGGCGGAGCGTCAGTTCCCCAGATATGTGCCGGAGTATTTATAAGCGCGGTATTTTCCTCGCTGCTCGAACCGTCCTTCCGTGCGACGATAACTGACCTGCTGACTGGGGAGGAGTATTCAAAGGCAAGCGGGCTCGTTTCGCTTGCAGGCAGCGCACGGTATCTGATCTCCCCCGTGATCGCGGGCTTTCTGCTCAGTGTTGCAGACATAAAGCTCCTGCTGATAATTGATATCTGCACATTTATCATCACGGTCTCGGCTGCGGCTGTTGTGAAAAAGAGCATTTCCGTACGGAAAACCGACACGGGAGGATCGTTCCTCGAAAGCATGAAAGGCGGCTGGAAAGCGATTACGGACAGAAAAGGCATACTTATGCTCGTTATCGTATCATCTGTGATATCGATGTTCATGGGGATGTTCCAGATACTCGCCGAGCCTATGATACTTTCCTTCAGCGATGCGGCGACCCTCGGCACCGCCGAAACGATATGCGCCTGCGGTATGCTGGTCTCCGGTATAGTTATCGGTATAAAGGGGATAAAGAAGAATTATGTAACGATACTCAGCGCAGCGCTCGTACTGTCGGGATTGTTTATGACAGGCTTTGGTCTGACCGAGCATATAACAACGATATGTATCTTCGGTTTCATGTTCTTTGCCGCGCTGCCGTTCGCGAACAACTGCCTTGATTATCTCGCACGGACGAATATCCCGGATGAGCTACAGGGCAGGGCATGGGGAATGATAGGATTCATCTCACAGCTCGGGTATGTGATCGCATATTCCGTATCCGGTGCAGCTGCCGATACGATAGGTTCAATTACCGGAACAGGCGTAGGCAGGGGAGCGGCTATCGTTATATGTGCAGCGGGATTATTTCTTGCAGCAGCGGCACTCTGCCTGCCTGCATCCGGAAGCATACGCGCACTGGAGAAGCCCCCGGCAGGTAGGGCGGTGCTGAAGTTATAGTCAGCGACATCAGAAATTGCATATGCAGTCAGGCAAGGCTTTGTATATATGAGCGCGGTCTCCCGACTCACATTGTCTTCTCCGCAATGTGCAGACCGCCGTGATCGAGGCGGTATACCGTGTCGCAGACCTCCGATATGTACTTTCTGTCGTGGGATACGCTGATAAGCGTCCCCGCAAAATTCTTTAAGAGCCCTCTTATCACAGGGTTCGAGAGAGGCGAGAAGTTTCGCGTAGGCTCATCAAGTATAAGCACATTGTACTCGCCCAGGCTCATTTTGATGAAGAACAGCTTGGCTCTCTGACCGCCCGAAAGCTCACATATCGGGTGGAACATCTCTTCAGGCGTGTATTTCACACAGCCGAGGAATGAGCGTATGCGGTCGGTCTCGGCTTTGTCGCCCGTGACGGAAAGGAACTCCACCGGTGTCTGATTCGGGTCAAGCTCCGTATCGTAATCCTGCGGCATATAGAATACCCTGATGTCGTCCCTTGGCAGCAGGCTCTCGGCGATCTGTTTCAGCAGGGTAGTCTTGCCCCCGCCGTTCCTGCCTGTGATACAGATATGTTTTGCTCCGTATATGTTCAGATCT
>JAILFE010000183.1 GCA_024697725.1 Oscillospiraceae bacterium | reverse complement strand
TCGGAGCTGATACGTGTGATAGCGGAAAGGCTCAGATTTTACAAAGCAAAAAATATCGTCGTTGATCCTGTCATGGTGGCAACGAGTGGGGCATCGCTCATGAAGGACGATGCGGTGGAAACGCTGTGCAGCGAGCTTATCCCGCTTGCATCGGTCATCACGCCGAACATACCCGAGGCGCAGATACTTTCCGGGTGCAGGATAGAGACAGCCGAGGATATGGAAAAAGCGGCACGCAAAATAAACAGCGATCACGGATGCGCCGTACTTTTAAAGGGCGGACACAGCATAAACGATGCAAACGATCTGCTGTGCGCTGACGGCGGTATCGAGTGGTTCATGGGAAAACGGATAAATAATCCCAACACACACGGCACGGGCTGCACGCTTTCGAGCGCTGTCGCGGCGAATCTCGCAAAGGGGCACGGCCTTGCGGAGTCGGTAAGACTTGCCAAGGATTATCTGAGCGGTGCGCTTTCCGCCATGCTCGATCTCGGAAAAGGCTCGGGACCTATGGATCACGCATTTGATCTTGTGTCACGGTTCGCAAATTGAGTTCGCAAATTGATATCTGAAAGGAATAATACAATATGAGAGATTACACAACACAGATGGACGCAGCCAGAAAAGGCATCGTCACTCCCGAAATGAAGGCTGTAGCAACCAAGGAATACCGCACCGAGGAGGAGATACGCGAGCTCGTCGCGAAGGGACAGGTCGCTATCTGCGCAAACAAGCTCCATACCTGCATCGACCCGAACGGAGTAGGCTCCATGCTCCGCACCAAGATAAACGTGAACCTCGGCGTATCACGCGACTGCAAGGATTACGATATCGAGATGAAGAAGGTGCAGGCTGCCGTCGATATGGGAGCAGAGGCTATAATGGATCTCTCCTCGCACGGCAATACACAGCCGTTCCGCAGAAAGCTCACATCGGAATGCAAGGCCATGATAGGCACTGTTCCGGTATACGACAGCGTTATACACTATCAGCGCGATCTTGCAACGCTCACGGCAAAGGATTTCATTGATGTAGTGAGACTCCACGCAGAGGACGGCGTAGATTTCGTGACGCTGCACTGCGGCATAACACGCAAGACCATCGAGCAGATAAGAAAGCACAAGCGCAAGATGAATATCGTATCCCGCGGCGGATCGCTCGTGTTCGCGTGGATGAGCATGACAGGCGAGGAAAACCCGTTCTATGAGCATTTTGATGAGATACTCGATATATGCCGCGAATATGATGTGACGATATCTCTCGGAGATGCGTGCAGACCCGGCTGCCTTGCCGATGCGAGCGACGTTTGCCAGATAGAGGAGCTCGTGCGGCTCGGCGAGCTGACAAAACGCGCGTGGGCAAAGGATGTTCAGGTCATGGTAGAGGGACCGGGTCATGTGCCGCTCGATCAGATCGAGGCGAATATGAAGATACAGCAGACCATATGCATGGGGGCGCCGTTCTATGTACTCGGACCTCTCGTAACGGATATAGCTCCGGGGTATGACCATATCACCTCGGCGATAGGCGGAGCGATAGCAGCCTCGGCAGGCGCGGCATTCTTATGCTATGTCACACCCGCAGAGCATCTGGCACTTCCCAATGTCGATGATGTGAAGCAGGGGATAATCGCATCCCGCATAGCAGCCCATGCTGCGGATATCGCAAAACACATCCCTCACGCCCGCGATATCGATGATGCTATGGCTGATGCACGCCGCACCTTCGACTGGGAAGGACAGTGGAAATGCGCGATCGATCCCGATACCGCAAAGGCGATACGTGACAGCCGCGCCCCCGAGCAGGAGGACAGCTGCTCGATGTGCGGAAAGTTCTGCGCGGTAAGGAGCATGAACAAGGCTCTTAACGGTGAATATATAGATATACTCTGACAGACAGAGATAATAAGCAGCTCCCGTCTTCGTATACAGACCGGAGCTGCTCATTTTCGGTAATAATCCCCAAAAAGATAGATTTTATTTGAATAAATAGGCAAAAAAATATTGACTTTAAATCAGAAAAGCTGTATAATAAGGTGCGATAATATACGTATTCTATACAAAGGAGACTGATAATTATGAAACTTGCAGGAAAACTCACATCCGGATTATGTTCTGCTGCTGTTGCTCTCTCTGCAGCCGCCGCAAACGTATCTGCGGCAGAGGAAAATGACTGGAAGGGCATATACAAGGCTTTTCTTTATGACGAACTGAAACTGGATGACCGCGAAGGGCAGTCTCTCGCCTTTTCGATATTCGATATAGACGCAAACGGCACTCCCGAGCTGATACTCTCCGAGGGGGACGTGCATCTTTCGCAGTGCAGGATATATACGGTATCGCACGGAGAGCTTACCCTTATCGAAGAAGAGTTCGGTTCGAGCGGGGTATGCTTCTGTCTGCCCGCAAAGCATTATCTGATAAGCACATATATCGGCATGGGCGCTGAGATCGACAGCTATTTTTCTCTTAAAGGAACAAAGCTCTCGTCCGTGATATCGTTCTATAATGACGAATATGCCGTAAAGGACAGCGGCATCGATTATACGATCGATGACAAAAAAGTCACGGCTGAGGAATACAAAAATGAATATGCAAAGTACTTCAGCGCTGATGAGATATGTCTCGGACGCACATATCCGCTTTCCGAGAGCAGCATAAAGTATGCCGTGACAGGCTATAAGAGCTATAAAAAGGCATACGGCGCTCTTCTCAGGGAGGTATATGCTGACAGCGAGTGGGGTCCCGCTGTGTTTTCGCTCATGGACATAACCGGCGACAAGAAGCCCGAGCTGTTCGTGCGCTCCGGCGTGACGACCGATATATACACTTTCGCTGACGGCAGAGTGCAGTATATGCGCTCGGAATACCTTCATATGATGAACGCTGATTCCGCAGAATACTCATACGGCTACAGCAGCGGGGGCAAAATGCTCGTCATGAGGGCTGTTTCCGAAAAGGACTCGGCTCGTTCCTATACTTACCTTAAATACGGCAGGAACGGTCTGACAGAGCAGGTACACATATGCTGCGGCTATAATGCAGACGGGGAATACGTTTATGAAGTCAACGGAAAAGAAGTCACAGAGGAAGAATATGAAGCGGCTCTGAAGAAGTACAGCAGGATAAAGTTTAAGTACCGCACCGCTAAGAAGATGTACAGTGTCGAGGAATCGGAGATAAAGAGAATGCTTTCATAATATGGCGGAAAGGAAGGATCATTATGAAACACACAAAGAAGATCATTGCGGCGGTATGCTCCGCAGCGCTTGCAGTATCGGCACTTGCCCTGAACGCTTCGGCGGCAAAGGAGAAAAGCTGGCAGGAGCTTTACGCTTCCTTCCTGCGCTCCGAGATAAAGTCCCCCACGGAATATCCCGACGGATTTGACGCTTTTTCGATATATGACCTCGATGCGGACGGAACGCCCGAGCTTATCATATCTCAGGCGGATTATCACGGCGCTTACTGCACTATATGCACCGTGTCGGACGGAAAAGTCACAAGGGTCGGTGATGTGGGCTCATACGGTGAGTTTGCATATATACCCTCGAAAAAGTACATCGTGAGCAGCTATATGGGAATGGGATATCTCACTGTGAGCTATTTCGAGATGAACGGAACCGAACTGAAGATGTTGGTCACTCTTGAAGATGATTCCGGAAATGCCGAAAGCGATGCGGATATCAATTATACCATCGACGAAAAGACCGTGACCGAAGAGGAATATGACCGGAAGTTTGACGAGATGGGCGGGGATTCCATATCTCTCGGGCGCACGTTCCCGCTCAGCGAAAACGCCGTGATATATGCCGTTGAGGGCACGGATGACTATAAAGCGGCTTACGGCAGCCTGCTCTACGGAAGATACCTCTTATCGCCGGAACACGATTCCAAAGACACATTCACGCTGATGAACATCATCGGCGACAAGACCCCCGAGCTTATCGTGAACCACTGGTCGGGATCGTCCGTATTCACCTTCAGGGACGGCAGAGTGCAGTATCTTGGCGATGAATACGTCTATCCGGTCGGCGCTGAAGAGCCGTCGTATGCGTACAAATACAATTCCGCAAATAAGATATTCATGATAAAGGTGTCTTCACCGAAGGACAAGGGCTATGCTTACACCTTCTACAGCACAAAGGGGAACAAGCTCACCCAAAAAGCAGAATTCAGGTGCGGCACCGATCTCGTGGACAACAGATATGTCTATATGATAGACGGCAGGGAAGTTTCCAAAGAAAAATACACAAAGGCTCTGAAAAAATACACATCCATGAAATACAGCACTGCCAGGAAGACCTATGAGATAAACGAGGAAAATCTCAAAAAGGCTCTCGGCTAAAGTATACAGAAAAACGGATAAGGAATGATAAAAATGAATAAAAACAGGATAAGACCGCAGATACTGATGACAGCGGCGATAATAAGCATTACTGCGGTTTTTTCGGGATGCGGCGCCGAGAAAAACGCCCCTGCCGCCGATACCACGGCAGCATCGGAGCAGACAAGCGAAGCGGCATCGGAAAGCACGGCAGCAGAAACACAAAAAGACCCCGCAGCCGCAATTGTCGGTAATTATGACTGCGTTGGCGTTCTCGATGAAGACGGCTATGCCGTATCCGTGGGCGACGGCGAATATCTGAGGATAAAAGAGGACGGTACGGGAGTGATGTTCTTTGCGATAGACGCACAGGACGAGGATTTTCCCGTGACATGGACATATGAGAACGGCATCTTCTCGGTATACGATCCCGCGGACGAAGCGGAAGAACCGATGCAGGGCACATTTGAGAACGGTATAATCAAGCTGAAGATCGCTGCTTATTATATGGTGCTTGCGGTCGATACATCCGACGAATGGAAGGCGTGGAAAGCCGACAAGGATAAATTCGATGAAGATTTTCTTGACGGAAAATACTGCGGCGCAATGAAATATCCTGATGCTGAAGATGAAACAGAGACGGATGTAACGGAGGAACCTCCGGAAGAGCCTTCGGAAACTGCCGTAAATCAGGACGACACCGGATTCAATCCCGTTCCGGCTTATGAGGATATACTTCACGGGATAGCCGTGCAGCTCGCCGATCCCGACCTTGCTCATACATCGGAAAACTGGATATTTGAAAATGTAACATATAACGCTCCCGCCGCCGACAACACGGGATATCTTTATTATGACATAAACGGCGACGGAAAGGAAGAGCTCATAATCTGCGGCGCAAACGGCACAGATGACAATATATTCGCTATATATACATGGAAAAACGGACAGACCTATCGTATAGCCGAGGGCTGGTCGCGCAACTGGTACAGCATCACCGCAGACGGAAAGATAATCAATTCCGGCTCTTCGGGAGCGGCGGATTCCTGCTTCGGCGTTTATCATATCAATAACACCAATACCGGAGTGGACTGTGAAGAGCTCTGGTTCACCACGTCGATAGACAACGATTTTTCAAAGGTAGCTACCTATCACAATACCACGGGCATCTGGGACGTATCCGAAGCGGAAAAGATCTCGGATGATACCGATGCATTTGTGAGTGCGACCAAAGGCTACGAACCCATGAAGCTCGATCCTATACCCTTTACCGAGCTTGTGAAGGAGCAGGAGCAGCAGATCGCACATATCACGATCGTAGGCAGTGAGGATATCGGCGAGCCGATGTATTACAGCGAATTCAATACAGGCATCACCGAAAACGGCGTGAGGATTGGTCTTTATTCGGACAAGATCGCGGATGTGATACTTGTGTCGCTTGAAAGCAC
>JAILFE010000128.1 GCA_024697725.1 Oscillospiraceae bacterium | reverse complement strand
CATTTTGCATGGATCATGCCGGCATATTGGCTTTCCAGATCGTGGATGATCACCTTCATGGCCTTTCCTCCCGGGCAGCGGCAAGCACAGCGCCGTTCCAGGCGCGTTCAAGGTGCTCCGCACTCAGCTTTTCGTCGAATTCCAAATGGTTGTTGGCGATGATGCTCGCGTATCCGTGGGCAAACAGCGCGACAGTAATAAATACTTCCCTGGTTTTTTCCATGCTGAGTCCCGCGCCTTCCCGCATGACTGCAAGGACCGGGATCAGTTCATCGGAATTCACCATTTCCAGCAAACTGTTTTCCTCAGCATATCCGGACTGGAACAGGAAGCGGAAAAGCTGCGGTTCCTCGACGGCAAACCGGATATAGTTTATACCGATTCCCGGAATCGGATCCTGTCCGGGCGGAATACTCATCAGGTACTGCGTGTGCATCTGATCAGCCCGCCTGTAGGCAGCCTTCTTCAGATTGTCTATCGTCGAGAAATGATACATCACCGGCTGCGTGGAGCAATGCAGCTGCCCGGAGACCGTCCGGGCATTGATATTCTCAAAGCCGCTTCTGCGGACTACCTCAATGGCTGCGCTGATGATGCTGTCTTCCGTGACTCTTGTTTTGGGCGGCATACGCGGTTTTCCTTTTCATTGTAATTATCGTTATATAACGATGATTATATTACATTTCATTCTCCGCTTTGTCAATCACGGTTCATGAAAAGCAGTAAAATAACCGCGCGGTTTTTCGCCGTCATTGAAGCGCCGCGGCGGCCGGACCGATCACTTTCTCAGCCTTCATGGATTTTGCCGCGGAGGCCGGACCGGGGAGGCGTCCGCGGCAATGCAGATCATCAGGATTCCTGCAAACCGGAAAATATCAAAGGATCAGTTCAAGCTCGATTTTATTCTGTCTGTTTTCTGAAATGAAGAAAAGAAAGGATTCCGACAGGCAGAAAATATACGCACCACGCCACAAGAGCGAGTCTTCCGCCGATACCGCCGCCGGACGACATCTTTGAGAACATTCCCGTCATCGGCATAAAGGTGCAGCTGAGGAAGAACACACCATGGATCATCATCAGTGCTTTGAGCCATTTGTCCGCCTTGTTCCCTGCTTTCATCGAAAGCCCGGTAAAGAAGGTCGAAAGCGCCATGATGCCGTAACCCAGCAGGTCATAGTTGGCAATCAGACCGAACCGGCTGAAATCGAGCAGTTTTGCTGCCTGTTCGTTCAGCTGCTCGTTTTTTACGGTGGTCAGCTGGGTAAAGTAGACGAACATGATCAGCACGCAGTAAACGGCTGCAAAAACCATCCCGATATTCGCAGCGACTTTACGGTCGCTTTCGCATTCATTGTGCAGTCCGGCCGTCATCATGATAAACCCGATCGGCAGAATCAGGCAGACAAAGAAACTGCCCATCGAAAAATTGATGATCTCAAATACAGCAAACAGAAACACGGTCACCGTTACGATCGCTGCGCCTGCTTTGGGAATCATCCTGTTCAGATTCATCTGTTCTTTCTCCTTCATATTCCGATTTGTCTTTGTCAGCAAAACATATTTTCCGAGATACCTTGCCAACAGGTATCTTGACAAAACTGGAAGATATTCCGCGATGATACCTTCCAGTCATCACCAGCCTATGTTACCATATTCCCAAAAACAAAAAAAGCCCGCAAAGCTCGAAAAAATAAGCTCTGCGGGCTTTGGCCTGTCTCAGGCGCTTTCCTCTGTCTTCTGCCCAAGGAACTGGCCCAAATGTCCAACTGGACTGATAGATCAAAGGTATGAAAACGTGATGGCATCCGGTTTTCTTGATCATATAGATAGTTTTTCAGCTGCCGCCGCCGGTTCCCGCGCGTATAGATTTATGTTTGCGGTAAGAAACACCCGGCAAATAATAATACGCATAAAAGCGTAAGGAGTATAATTGATTATGAAAAGCAATATGACAGCGATGAACATGAACAAAACGGAACTGAACACGGAAGGCCTGGAAACCGTAGCGGGCGGCACCCCGAAGAGCATTCCCGGAGAAAAACGCAGCGGCCGCAAAAACATGGAAACAGCCCTGGATATCTTTCAGCGGCTGGGAGACTGGGGGACCGGCATTCTGGAAAGCCTGGGCCTGAAGCAGAAGCCCGTCGACAACTCGATCGTCGACAAGCGCCTGCCTGAAGACTGGATGAACAGCTGACGCGCACAGCGCAGCTGGAATTTGCGCATACCTGAATTATTCGCAATACATACATATAGTTCCCTTTGATAACTTAAACCCATTCTTCTCATAAAACTCAGCCGCCGGCGCACACTCGTTTGTATAAAGAACAATGCCCGCAAGTCCGTTGTCTTTACTATAATCTTTAACAGCGTCTAATAACTGCTTGCCTATTCCTTGACCTTGTCGCTCAGGAAGTACTGCCATCTCATTGATATAAATCTCTTCTTTGCTGCCTGAGATCTTACGAAGCGCGAATATACACCCTATTACTTCTTTGTATTCTTCATATACAAATCCCACAAATCTTCTCTGCTCAAAAAAATCCCGAAGATATTCTGCGGCATTTTCTGTAGTCCAATCTATTCCCCAATATTCCATCGGAAATGCTTTTGCATAAATCGAACCACATTGTGTTAGATCACTGTTTTTCATGATTCTGATCATTGTACTGCCTCACTGCCAAAGATCAACTGTGGGTCTATCCGATCGTCAGGGTATAAACATCCGATTCAAAGGTGATGCTCCCGTCATTTTTCGTGTACGAAGAGCTGTGATCATATACCATTCCCAGCTTCTCCATGACCCTTCTGCTGCCTGTATTTTCCTTGGCGCATTCTCCCTCGAACGAACGCGCACCATACACTTTTACTGCATGATCCATAAGTGCTTTCATGCCTTCTGCTGAATACCCTTTTCCCCAGTCATCATATCTGTTGACATAGGATATCGTCCAGACATCTCTTTTGATATCATGGTTCAATGCATAGATACCTACTGCATGGCCGTCAGATTTCGCAGAGACCAGCATCAGTATATTGATCTTTGAAGCCGGGTCTTTTTTGGGGAGCCATGCCAGAGGCTCTTCGGGAGTCTTACATACAGACCCGAGCAGATATCTGAATACTCTCTCGTCCATATCCCAGGCAGCCATGACCTTATAATCATCGGGCATCAGACGCCTCATTACGAGCCTATCTGTCTCTATGATCTCAT
Source organism: Oscillospiraceae bacterium (assembly GCA_024697725.1). Classification (GTDB taxonomy): domain Bacteria; phylum Bacillota; class Clostridia; order Oscillospirales; family Ruminococcaceae; genus RGIG4694. Next base: position 9,632 of record JAILFE010000128.1, on the reverse strand, counting down.
GCTGCGGACTGATCTCTTTTTCTTCGGAATGATCCATGATACAGCGATCCTCCTGTCTCAAGTTTATTCTTTGCCTTACATCCGTGCAGCCGCATTCAGGGTCACTTCGTAGAAGATATTCCTGTACAGCGGCATTTTGAGCATCGACGTGTTCCACAGTCTTCTGAACTGTGCAACCGGCACGCGGCGTGTGTGATATTCACCGCTGTCGTTTATAAATTCCCCGACCGTCTCGGCAAGGTAAATATATTCCTCGTCGTAGCCGGTCACGCAGACGAAATGCAGAGCACTGCTGCCCTCCCGCGAACGTATCATGACTATGGTGGGTTCTCCCGCAGCTATGCGCTCTTTGAGCGAGTTCAGGCTGCCCGTGCGCATAACGGCATTATGCCCCTCTTTTCGGAAATATCCCGTGATGCCCTTGGGATAAACATACCCTTTGCCGAACTTGTTCGGCACGTTTTCATATACTTCGTATCCGCGCGCCGGCATGCCGTGGTGCCTCAGCACGAACGCGGACGAGAACCCCGAGCATTCCACATCTCCCTGTCGCTCGAAAAAGCTGCCGTCGGTACGGACGGTCTCGGACAGGGGAGTTATGTACGCTTTTGCTTTGGTTTTCCCGAAGCAGGGCTTCGGCAGAGGGATACCCATAAGTACGGCATCAACGATATTGATCATGATAAACGTATTGACCGCGGTGAAAGCGGCGGTCAGCAGGATATTTTTCATTGGGCGTATCTCCGTTTTACTGATTGGCTGATGTCTTAGGTTTCTCATATATATACCACGGATGTGTTCCGGCAATTTCAAATCCGACGGAACGAGCAAGTCTCATGGATGCTTCATTTCTTGTATCACATCCCCATACCGGGAGCTTTCCTCTTCGCAGTATTTCTTTGACCATTGCGGCAGCTGCGATCTTTCCGTATCCTTGTCCGCGGCATTCCTCCGAGGTCTCGACGCCGATATCCACATAGTCTTTCGAGACTCCCGAAGCAAATGAACACGCCAGCATCCGTCCGTCTTCTATAAGACAGTATCCGAACCCGTGCTTTAAAAACGCTTCTTTGTTCTCCCATGAAAATGACGGAGTTATTCTTCCGTTCAGCAGTTCATAATTATCGGATGATATTTCTTCCGGTCTTGATCCCATGTCTTTGGGAATGCTGTATTTTTCACCGGCAAATCTGAATATATATCTTTCATGCACAGATGCAAACGGGTAACTTAGTATCATGTCCCGCAGACGGATATCATTGTCGGTCTGAAGAGCCATGCGTCCCGAGTGGCCGTCCTTAGGATACTGCATCATATTCATGACTTCTTCAATGAATCTCTCATCATAATTGCCCGCGATATTTGCAAATCCGCAATAGTGCCACAGCAATACCGCATCCGGCGCTTCGGTATCATCAACGAATATCTCTCCGCTTTGTGTACCTTCTGTTATTGACAGCGGGTATACTTTTTCTGTTTTGATCAGTTCTGCCAGATGAATGATCTTTCTGTGATCTGATAGTATTTTCATAATCCTCCTCGACCATTTTATCAGTGTGTAAACAAAGCTTTTCAGGCACTGCATGAAAACTGTTATTTACCGATAAACTCCCTTATTTCTTTGGCTATCTCATCCTGCCTGAAGTTGTGCACATAGTGACCGCAATCCAATTCTATCACCCTTGCATCTGTAAGGTCCGAAGCATAGTCATAATGGTTTTCTGCCCAGTTTGTACCCTTGATCTCTGTTCCGTCGGAAAGAAACATTAACATCGGCACGTCCGGTTTCGGCTTGCTGTCTATTTCTCCGACTGCTCCGGTGATCGAGATGCCTTCGTTGATGATATCGATATTGACAGCTTTCCTGCACGCGATCGCCCGATACAGTTCCTTTTCTTCTTTTGAAAGCGCGGACGGCAATGAACTGTCCGAATAGTAAAACCTGACTATACCCATCTCGCGAGCGAAAGCAGCCAGCTTCTCATATCTGAATACGCCCTCAAAATCAAAATCGTCATAAGTGCGCGGAAGAACCATGTCAAGACCTATGATCGCTTCAACTTCATCGGGATGATCCTGAGCCCACATGATCGATTCAAGTCCGGACATGGAATGAGGGCAAAGGACAAATGGTCCTTTGATCCCGGCTTTTTCAAGTGCTTCCCTGTCCTGTCTCAAAATCGTGTCAAAAGACCTTTCGTCATCAACTACATCGCTGAATCCGTAACCGAACTTTTCTATAACGACTATATGGTAATCATCTGCAAGAAGGGAATAAAGGCTTTTGAAATCGAGTATCGGTGCGGCAGTTCCCGAGCCCGACAGAAACAGCAAAGTATGTTCGCCTTTACCTTCTTCGTAGACGCACATCCTGTGCCCGTCGATCTCTATCATTTTTCCGAGCGGTTTTTCTAACAGCGGTTCTTCCTGTTTCATCTTTATCCTGTTATAAACACAGATCACTGCTAAAGACAGCACCAGAACTATAATGACAACCAATATTACTATTCCCGATATCTTAATTATCTTCTTCATATTCATAATATTCATGTCAATCTGTTATTACAGCTTTTTTCTGATTTATACAAGTAAGCAGTCTTGCTTTTCATTTCCCACAATTATACCATACCGTCATAAAAAAGTCAAATGCATTTCAATTTTGCCGAATATGATCATATCCCGTCTTTGAACATACCGTGTTCACCCAGGTACTGCACCAGCTCGATGCGCGAAGTGATGCCGAGCTTGCGGAAAACTCTCGTGAGTGTTTCGCTGACAGTATGCTTTGAAATGCCGTAGCTATTTCCTATTTCGATGTTATTCATGCCGCTTGCCGCCATAAACAGCATATCTTCCTCGCGGTCGGTAAGGTATAATGTTTTTTTATCATAGTTCTCTTCTTCATCTATGACGGATATTATTCTCAGCATGATATTGCTGCTGCTCATACTGCGTGCCGCATTGATGATGAATCTGCTGTTATAGCGCCCGGCGATCTCAATATTTCTGCTGTCACGGAGCGACTGTTCCAGAGCAATGAATATCTCATTATCGGAAAGTCTCTTTTCCGATAATATTCTGTCAAGAGCAGGATCGGTATTGCAAAAACAGTAAGAACCGTCTCTTATATCAACAACTCCGTATGCCACCTGATCGAAGCAGTAATCAACATCGCATCTGATATCGCAGAGCACGGATATCCCTACCGCGGCGCAGGGCTTTTCTCCGGCAGCAAGCGGCATTATATTCAGATGCACAGCTCTGAACATATCCTTGCCCATGTGCGCTATATCATAAAAATCAAATGATCCATGCTTTGAAATACATTCTGATATAATATTCAATGAGCGCATCCCGGACAGATATTTTTCCGCTGCCCTTGAAAGATCATTGCCCGGTCCGGAATGAGAAACAGCTTTTCTCAGGATATCACTGCAGGAGTCAATTATATATTTCCCGCCTTCATATTTCACTAGCATCATTCCGAGATATTTTTCATCCGATACAAAAGTGTTCATATCCGAACGCTGACCGATGAGATTTATCACTTTGTCTTCAAGCACTGCTGTCACTTTCCAGTAAGTTTCCCTGCTTTGGCTGTAAAACAGATATTGGATAACGGTTTTTCTTCCTTTGTAATGCCCGAACATTTTTCTGATATGCTCATAGAATGATGAGCCGGCGATATTACTGACATGGTCTTTGCAGCTGTTTCCGTTGTGACCGATAAGATCCATATATGTCGGGTTCATCTCGGAAAAGACCAGTTCACCGCTTGCTGATATCATAACCGTGCAGAAGAAAAATCCTCTGTCATACCAGTATTTGTGAATATGTTCATTGTTTACGGGAACGGTGGTGAACGGGTCGCACAGGGAGGCTGAGATATAATTCATTTTGTTATTCTCCTTATAGCAGTATCACGCAGGAAATTGCGCGTATTTTTATTTTTGCCTCTGAAAAGATCATAAAGCACAGATAATTATATCACCCGAATATGAAGTGTGCAAAGCTATATTGTATTTTCTTTGTACTTGTTAATTTAATAATGAAAGTATATTCTTCGATATCGTGTACACATCAGTCAACCAATTATGTATTGACATTGCAAAGGTTCTCCGGATCGTCATAAAATGATGCCGGAAAATGTGATTTTTATGAAAGCACTGATTATCTGTTTTGGTCGGGCTGTTTTGCTCTTGCAGCCGGCTGAATGTATCCATAAACACTTATATATCGGACTAAAACTGAATGATCTCCTGTTTTTTGGAAAAATGCCTATAAACTATTGAAATTTCTTTCGGTTTATAGTAGAATAGTATGTGCAGGAACATATCTTGAACGTACAAAATACTTTTAAACGGAGGGCAGACTATGGATCTTCAGAAAATCGCCGACAGCTTTCATGCACCGACATGTATAATATCTGTTGAAAAAAGGAAGATGGCGGATATGGTGAGATACGCCTTGTTGCAGGCAACGAAGAGTATGTTTATCCGCTGGAGCATCCGCTGTTCCCGAAAGATCCCGATAAAGTCGGGATCCCCGAGGTGTTTTGCAGATATAAAAAGTTTGTGCCGGGCTCACTCTACGAAGAATATCTTCCCAAGGATGTGGGTTTTGAAGATATATGCTTCCGCAGTGCAATAAAGAAAATACCCGTGCATACCTATGTTCATATGAATCTGAATTATGCAGATGTATGGTTTGATATTTTCTGTATGCCGATGGAGATAGAGGATGATGATCTCTGCTATTGTGCTTACACTGCCGTATCCAGCGATGTTGCCGATGTCGGGATAAGCTCCACCAATTCAGGCACGGCATTTGAAGATGTGATAAAGACCTGCATAAAGCTCAACGGAACGCATGATCTCAAAGAGACTCTGGGCGAAGTGATAAAGGATATCCGTCTTGTATGCAAGGCTGATGTCTGCACGATACTGCTCAGGGATGAGGATAACAACAACTACTCGGTCATTGCAACGGATTTTGCGGAAAACTGCAAGGTGAGAAGGATAACCTCATTTTCGGAGTTCGGTGATATAGCGGCTACTTTTCCGCAGATGTTTTCTGACAGCAACTGCATTATCATAAAGAACGAGCAGGACTGGGAAGTCATACACAAAGCCAATGAACTGTGGTACAATAATCTCAGACAGGCGGGCGTCACCTCGCTTGTGCTGTTCCCGCTGAAATATAACGGTGAGATACTCGGTTTTATTTGGGCTACAAATTTTGACACTCTCAATACCATCAGGATAAAAGAGACACTTGAACTTACCACTTTTTTCATATCCTCTCAGCTTTCCACGTATAAGATGATGGAGCATCTGCGGCACATAAGCTATACCGATCAGCTTACAGGACTTCCGAACCGTGCTGCATTCACGGAATTATTATCCGGGCTTATCAGGGAAAACACGCCCTTCAGCGTGGTGTCTGTAGATATAAACGGATTCAAGAGCATAAATGACACTATGGGCTTTGATGCGGGAAACAAGGTGCTTACCGAGATCGCGAACAGGTGGAAGGCGATCGCCGATTCAAGGCTTGCGGGTACGCTTGATTATATTGCACGTTTAGGCGGAGATGAATACGCGCTTGTCATAAGAGATCACCGAAGTGAGGACGAGATAATCAATACCATAAAGCAGTATGAGGCAGCTCTGAGCAGCCGTCTTACGGTAGATGACTGCGACCTCTATATACAGGCAAGCTTTGGCTATTCTGTCTTCCCCGATGATGCCTCAACGACAGACGGTATCTGCACCTGTGCGAATGCATCTATGAGAGAGGTCAAGCGCATCAACAGCAGCAATCATATACAGCGTTTTACTCCCGATCTTCTGAAGGTCGAACGTACTCTGGAAATAGAGCGGAAGCTGATGACCGCCCTTGAAAACGACACGATAAGCTATCATCTTCAGCCGCAGTACGATCTTTCACACAAACTGCGCGGATTTGAAGCCCTCGCACGCATGAAGGACGATAAGGGGAACAATATCTCTCCGGGTGAATTTATCCCCGTTGCAGAAAAAGTCGGGCTTGTGGACAAGGTGGATATAACTGTGCTCAGAAAATCCGCTGAATTTGTCGGGAAGCTTATCCGCGAAACAGGCGCGGACCTTATACTATGCGCTAATATCTCGGTAAGACATCTTATGAAAAACGATTGTATGGATGAGATAAAGGAGATACTGCGCACAAGCGGACTGCCGTCGGAACATCTTGAAATAGAGATAATCGAATCCATTATGATAGATTCTGCCGAGAAGGCTCTCAGATGTATAGAAGAAATGCATAGTATGGGCATAAAGATAGCAATAGATGATTTCGGTACAGGCTATTCATCTCTCAGTTATCTTGTGAATTTCCCCGCCGATATATTGAAAATAGACAAGTCCTTTATAGACAAGATGAATACGAGTGATTCATCAAAGCAGTATGTTGCGGCGATCATATCTATCGGCCACATAATGGGCTTTGAAGTGGTAACGGAGGGTGTTGAGGAAGAAGAACAGCTTGAGACCCTGAGAGATATAGGCTGTGACTATATACAAGGCTATATATGGGGCAGACCCATGCCCGCTGAAGAGGCTGAAAAGCTTGTATGCGGGGAATGAAACTATTCGTGCGTGTTCGATAAACGCCTGCGGGCGGCTGTTGAGCACGCACTATATATGATATGATGTGTTGAACCTTTATTTATTGATATATATCCTCTTAGTCAATATGATACACGCATTTTTATTTATTCATACAAATCAGATAGGATTTGGATTATTATTTTGTCATATATTACCTATTGACTTAATAGGAAAAATATAGTATAATCATATCAATCCGATAGGAAAAGAGAAATTGATGTTCTTATTAATCCGAATAAAGGGGAATCAACTGATATGACTATTTTATTCACTGCACTTGATCGTCTGAATTACCGTTTGGGACGAATGTCACGATGTTGAACGCTGCTGTATTATCAAAAGGTCAACAATCATATTCATATAAAAAGGAGAAATAACAATGAGCAATTATAAATTTGAGACTTTACAGCTTCACGTCGGACAGGAGCAGGCAGACCCCGCAACAGATTCCAGAGCAGTTCCCATATACCAGACAACTTCTTATGTTTTCCATAACAGCGAACACGCTGCTGCACGTTTCGGACTTACAGATGCGGGAAACATCTACGGCAGACTTACCAATTCCACACAGGATGTCCTCGAAAAGAGAATAGCCGCTCTTGAAGGCGGTGTTGCGGCTCTCGCAGTAGCTTCGGGCGCAGCGGCTATCAGCTATACGATACAGGCGCTTGCAGGCAAGGGCGAACATATAGTGGCACAGAAGAGCATTTACGGCGGCAGCTACAATCTTCTCGCACATACGCTCCCTTTATACGGTATAGATACGACTTTCGTTGATATACATGATCTTGACGAAGTAAAGGCTGCGATAAAGCCCAACACAAAGGCTTTGTTCATCGAAACGCTCGGCAACCCCAACAGCGATATCCCGGATATCGATGCTCTTGCAGAGATCGCACATTCAAACGGTATACCTCTTGTAATAGACAATACTTTCGGAACCCCATACCTTATCAGACCCATTGAACACGGCGCGGATATCGTTGTACACTCCGCTACAAAGTTCCTTGGCGGTCACGGTACAACACTCGGCGGTGTGATAGTTGATTCCGGCAAATTTGAATGGTCTCCCGAGAAGTATCCCGGAATTGCGGCTCCCAACCCCAGCTATCACGGTGTATCCTTTACTGCGGCAGCAGGTGCGGCAGCATTCGTTACCTACATAAGAGCTATACTGCTCCGTGACACGGGCGCAGCGATCTCGCCGTTCAATGCATTCCTCCTCCTTCAGGGCGTAGAAACACTTTCGCTCCGCCTTGACCGCCATGCGGAGAACACAAAGAAGGTAGTTGAGTTCCTTTCAAAGCACCCGCTTGTTGCAAAGGTAAATCACCCTTCGCTTCCCGACCATCCGCAGCATGAGCTTTACAAAAAGTATTTCCCTAACGGCGGCGGTTCCATATTCACATTTGATATAAAGGGCGGCAGGGAAGAGGCTTGGAAGTTCATAGATGCACTTGAGATATTCTCGCTTCTTGCAAACGTAGCAGACGTCAAGTCGCTCGTTATACATCCCGCTTCCACCACACATTCACAGCTTTCCGACGAGGAACTTGCAGAAGCAGGCATTTCACAGACAACTATCCGCCTTTCGATAGGCACCGAACACATCGACGATATCATTGCAGACCTTGAAAAGGGTTTTGCAGCAATAAAGTAAGGAGAGATAATTATGTCAAACATTTATAAGGGTACACTCGGTCTTATAGGCAATACTCCTCTTGTAGAGATCATCAATGTTGAAAAGGAACTCGGTCTTGAAGCAACAGTGCTCGCAAAGCTCGAATATTTCAATCCCGCAGGAAGCGTAAAGGATCGTATCGCAAAGGCAATGATCGAAAAGGCAGAGCAGGAGGGCAAGCTGAAGCCGGGCTCAGTAATTATCGAGCCTACTTCCGGCAATACAGGTATCGGTCTTGCATCGATCGCAGCCGCAAAGGGATACCGTATAATCATCACGATGCCCGAAACGATGAGCGTTGAGCGCCGCAATATCCTTAAAGCATACGGCGCGGAGCTTGTACTGACCGATGGCTCCAAGGGTATGAAGGGTGCTATCGCAAAGGCTGAGGAGCTGTCAAAGGAGATCGAGAACAGCTTTATCCCCGGTCAGTTCGTAAACCCCGCAAATCCTGCTGTGCATAAGGCTACAACAGGTCCCGAGATATGGAACGACACTGACGGAAAGGTAGATATATTCGTTGCAGGTGTCGGCACAGGCGGTACTATCACAGGTGTTGGCGAATATCTCAAATCGCAGAATCCGGATGTAAAGATCGTTGCAGTCGAGCCCGAGGGTTCTCCCGTACTCTCGCAGGGCAAGGCGGGTGCACACAAGATACAGGGCATCGGTGCCGGTTTTGTGCCCGATGTACTTGATACAAAGGTATATGATGAGATAATAACCGTTTCCAATGAAGATGCATTTGCTAAGTCGAAGCTCCTGACAACCAAGGAGGGTATATCCACAGGTATTTCTTCGGGTGCTGCTCTCCATGCGGCTATAACACTTGCCAAGCGTCCCGAGAACAAGGGCAAGACGATAGTTGCGCTTCTTCCCGACAGCGGCGACAGATATTACTCAACTGCTCTTTTCACAGAATAAGAGATAATACTCTGAAAAATCATTACCTCCTGAATAATTGATCCCCCTTATATAACAGCAAGCCCCCGGAAACGTCATGAAAGCGTTTCCGGGGGCTTGATGTTTGTATTGGAGTATCACCTGTTTATGGGATATGCTTGTAATGTTATCCGGACTTGTGCAGAACGGAATTATTCATACACAGCATCATCTTTTATATCTGAGTGCGAACACAACACCTGCGAGAAGAACTGCTGCTGAAACTCCAAGCAGGATATAAGCTGTACCTGTATCCTTCTGAGCGCTTATGTTCATGCCGGGGAAGCTGCCCATATCCGGTCTGCTGCTGTTGTTATCAGCTTCCGAAGCGGAAGTGGCTGTATCACCGCTTTTTCCGT
>JAILFE010000106.1 GCA_024697725.1 Oscillospiraceae bacterium | reverse complement strand
TGTAAAAGGTACCACCGTGGGGCAGCATTTATTCGTCAGACTGCGGCGATTTTCGTTATTACCGTAGCATTCACGCGGTCACTACTCTATTCAGAGACTGGTTATTATTTCGTCCATAATTAAGCGCTTTTTATCAAGGATAATGCATGGTGTGGAAAACAAACTGACGCCCCCGATCCGGAGGCGTCAGTTTCAGATATAAGAGATCATCCCGACATCACTATTCAATAATTTCCAGAAACAGATGTGCAGAGGCGGTGACTGTAACCGATAATGCTATGTAACTACAGGATTTATCCCGGTATAATTATTCCTCATTCAGGAGATAAAAACGGTTCTTTCCAGCTGATGATCTCCTGTTCGAGCTTACAGTCATTGCCGAGCATATATCTTATGATGTCGGAATAGCCGCTTTGCAGCAGAGTATCTGCCTTTCTTTTGTCGTTATCTTCAAGGCGTTTCGTGTATCCTCCGTACTTTTCAAGCTCTGGTATCCCCATGCGGAATGGCATAAAGTCTATCCCTGTCTTGCTGCGAAGATCTTCAAGTATATAGAATCCGTCGGGGTCGATATCTCCGAAATGGAACCATTTCTTACCTGGATTCAATGAGAATATCATTCGCAGAAGCTCATCTTTTGCCTTATTGCTGTAACCGCTCAGAAATATCAGAAAAGTATCATTCGACTGCATACGGTTATAGCTTGTCAGGTTCTCGACGGTCATTACTTCCGCATCGGAAATGGATAAGCTTTCGATATCCGGCAGCGTGCGCGAATTTATCGCGACCGGAACCTCCGGCACAAGGGATATGCTGTACCCGTTCATATAATTCAGCTTTCCCCTGCCCTTGAAATAGATATATGTTGGATTCCGGACTATGCCGTGCTCAGAAAGCAGCATATCCGCAAGGAGTTTCTTATTGGTCTCACTGTCGCCGGCAGTACCTGCGCTTTCGTATTTCATCAGCAGACCGCACACCTTTGTCTTGTATCTGTTCTCAAACAGCTTGCTGTCGAAAAAGACCTCAATAGACAGTTCGCGTTCCAGTATTTCCGTTTTATTATCCTCGATGAACGCAATACATCCGAGTATCTTATCCAGCTCGCCGATATCCGCAGAAACAGAGTTGTCCTTATTGGCGTCAAGGCGTTTAAGCTGGTCGGCACAAATCTTCTCGAGTACCGGACAGCGATCAGCATACCGCATCAACACCTCTCTCTGTGATAAGAGCTTGTCATGCCTGTTGGTTATCCCGAGTGCCCTGCAGTACTCATTGTACATATTGTTTATCATCACGGCGGATACCACATCACCGCTATTTCTTTCGGCAGTGATAAAGCCCGACGTTTCAAGCTCGCGTATCTCGCAGTCATACTGAGCCTTCAGGTCTATGTCGATATAATCCGTGCTGTACTCCGGGAACGCTTCATCGGGCTTGCATCTGAAATGCTGTCCGATTTTGCTTTCTCCGAAGCAGGTCTTGCTATTTTCATATTTTGTCAGAAGTATCCCGAGCAGCTTCTTTTGTTCAGACGTAAGCGAATTCACTGATAAGTCCCTCCACGGCGTTAGTATATCTGCCTGTTTCCACAAGGCTGATCGTTGTGTCGATATGGCTGCCGATACTGTTTATCTTCTCGGGCGGAGCGGCGTACATGACCTGAAAGCCGTTCTGCTCGAAATATCTGACCATCTGCTCTATGCGTTCCTGACTGAGCGCCGCAAACGCCTCGTCGATGAACGCAAGTCTTGCGCAGGAAGTACTTTTGGGGTAGCATTGCATGAGGCTCGCAGCGAGTATGATGAAATACGGAGTCTGCTTCTCGCCGTTACTTGCGGAGCCCTGCTTTTCCGACAGATCGGCTTCGATATTTTCGAGAGTATTCTCTATGTTCATATCGTATACGTAATAGGTACGGTAATCGGCGTATTCCTCATCGCCCGTATCCATGAGTATCTCGTCCATAAGCTCCCTGATATCGCGGCGGAGTTCATCGTCGTCATAATTCCGTGCATATGCGTTCTCGATATTCATCTGATCGTCGTATAGCTTTCGCTTTATCCTGAAAAATGTCTCCTTATCGCTGCGCGGTCTTCTGGTGAAGGTATAAATATCCTGACCGAATGGCAGCTCGGAAAGCTCCCTGTTGATAGCGTCTATCTCCTCCTCGGCGTTATGGAGCGCTTCGCAAATCGCCTGTACGAACTGAGTGACAAACGCTTCTTCCAGCTTTTTCCGCTGCTCGTCAAGGGACTGCTTTACATTTTCTGCATCGATATTCTCCACCTGCTCCCGCTCCCGGCGGAATTTGCCGATATACGATACGCCGCGCTCGTCGGTGCTGATTTTAGCGAGCACGCAGTATCTCACCTGTGCGTCCTCCATAGTCTTTGCGGCGCTGTCCATCTCGCGTTTGTTGTCGTCAACGGTCCGCTGTGAAATAGCCACGCCCGTGGGAGAATTTCTGCTCTGACGTTCATATTCCTCGACAGCTTTTTTACGAAGATCCAGATGCAGCAGGATAAACCGGTCGAATATCTCCTTTGCGGACTGTTCGGCTCTTTCGAGCTCGTCTGTCAGCTTTTCAAGATCGGCGATCTTGTTTTCACACTTTTCTTTATCGGAGAAAAGGCGGTTTTCCTTTTCATTCGCGGCGTCATATTCTTTTTTGGCGATATCAAGCTGATCTTTGAGCGCAGTAAACGCAATGCTGTTTTTCTGCTCTTCAAGCCTTGCGCGGCAGTCGGACAGCTTCGCTTTCAGCTGCGGCAGCACAGTCAGCGCTTCAAACTGCACAGGCGTATTTATTCCGGCGTTTTCAAGCAGATCAATGATCCGGGATATTTCTGCTTCGCGGCTTGTCAGACCGCTGTGAGTCTCCTGCAGACCCGCCAGCTCCGCACGGTCTTTTTCAAGCTGCAGTCTCACAGCCTCCTGCCCGAGATAGTACTGCACATTGTCCATGTGCATATTCCTCACGGTATAGCCCCTGGCAAGCGTACCGTCCCTCATGATCCCTCCGAGCGGATGATCGCGCAGCTCGCAGAGATCATTGCATAAGTATATCCTCCCGAGCAGGAAGTCCGCATACCTGCGTGCGTATATATTGGGTATTTTAAGAAGCCCCGCAGCGGAATTGCTGTCCGCGCCGATATCGCCGAGCTTGTCCGTCAGAACAAGATCGGGTCTTGTCAGTCTGCGGCGGTGGAATATCTCCAGCGCCTCGGACAGGTATTCCCCGTCAATTATCAGATCGAATTTTTTATCTCTCAGATAGGTCTCTATCGCGTCGCGCCACGCAGGGTCGGTGATATCCTCGACCAGCTCGGCGAATATGCGCACCCTCGCTGCGATACCGGCTTTTTCAAGCTCCGAATTGATCGTATCCTTCGCCGATATGACGTATTCCGGGAAGCTTCGCTGTTTGTTTTCGCGCTGTTTTATCTGTCGGTCGATCTCTGCGGCGGCGTCCTCGTTCTTTTTGATCTCTTCTTTCAGTCTCCAGCGTTTTTCCTTCAATTCGTCCGTCTTTTTTGCAAGGCTGTTTTTCAGTGCTGTTACCGCAGAATATTTCTTATCGGGAGGAACATCCGCGCTGTCAAGCGAACCGAGTACTGCCACTTTTTCCTGTGTTATATCAATAAAAGGGATCAACCTGCCGGCTGCATCCTGAAGTGCGGATATCTTCTTTATCTCCGCTTCCGCCGCAAGCCTCTTCGCTTCATATCCGGCTATCTGCTTTTCAAGGCTTTCCTCAAGTGCGTAAAAATCGCTGTTCTGAAGGTTTTGTTTTGCCTCCGTATATCTGCCGAGAGCCTCCTCAAAATCGGAACGGGCTTTTTCGTATTCCGATACCAGACGTCCGAGACGTTCCCTGCTTTCCTGTATTTGCAGCCGGTTATCTGTATTTTTCCTCTTGCCGATCACATAGTCCTGCCAGTAAAGCTCCGCACGTTTCAGATCATAGAAGTACGATTTTGCCTCATATACCTTTGTCAGCTTTTCAAGCTCATCGAGCAGCATCTGTCTTTTGAGTATTCCGTCATAGGTCTCTCTTATCACATCAACCGTCGCTTTAAGCTCCCGAAGCTCGGAAAGCGTAGTGATCTCTACCTCCGGCAGGACGCTGCTGCGTATGAATTTGTCAACGTTGTTTTCCGGCTGAAAGCACATCATTTTCATCAGCTTGCGCCGGTAATTGTCGGGATCCTCACATCTGATACCGAGCGCTCTCTGTATCTGTCTGACGCCCTTTTCCTTCTTCATGAAATCAACAGGTTTAAGGCGTACTCCCTTTGCTTTAAGGTCGCTTCTGGGTGTTACGATAAGCTGACTGCCGTTCTTCCGATAGAAATTTATATCGGATATCCCGGCGTCCTTTATAATAAACCAGTTCGGGACATAGCTTTTCTCGTCTGCCGATTCCACGCATACTCCTGCCGTGATACTGAATCTGTCGTTCGGAGAATAGAACTCTAAGGCTATATAGCTGATAACATTACCCGAACGCAGATACTGCGCCTTGCCCTTGCTTTTCGTATCGCCCCTGACGTAGCTCAGCACCGTCCGATCCTTGTCGTTCGCCGCAGTATTGAACTTGTTGTTACCTGCGAGTATATATGTCAGGGCGTCAAGGATCGTTGATTTGCCGCTGCCGTTCACTCCGGTGAACAATGTGGAATTATGTATCTTCATCTCAACAGCGCCGAATCTCGACCAGTTTACAAGAAGTATCCTGGTAAGTGGTTTTCTGAGCAGTTCAATCTCATTCATCATCGTTATCGTCACCCTCCTGTCCGTCCTCGTCCACGGAATAGCCGTCCTGCGGCGCGTTCCTGCTCTTTTCTCGCATACGCTGCGCGGTGGTCTCCGCAAGGTCGCGGAACTGTGATTCCGAAAGGCTGAACTGCATGGAAGTGTACAGTCTTATTTGGCAATCGGGCTCTCCGACCTCTCCGATGACCTCGATAAGATTATATGACTCGAACAACTTCAGTATCTCCCGCATCGAGGTCTTGTCTATCTTGTTTTTAGCTCCGACCTTTTCAAGCTGATAATCAAGCTCTGCCTTGCTTATGATGATCGACCTTGTGAGACTGCCGTTCACCATTGCCTCCTCGTATTTCAGCCACAGCGCCGCAAGTACTATGCTTTCCGACAGACGGAGCTTTTTCCTGTTCGACTGGATGCTTCCGTCCTCGCCTGCCGAAGCGAGGTTCACAAGCTGTGCAACACCCGATTCGGGATCGCACATCACATCATAACCGATGATGCGGAAATACTCGCTGAACACCGGCTGATACTTTTTTATAAAATTGAAATCCTTTCGGTGCTCCTCATTCTTTTCCCTTACGATAAACGTCATTTTAAGAAGTTTTCTGCAAATTTTCTGAAAGGAAGCCGTCTCCGACGATGTGAGATCGTCAAGCTGTGCAAGTCTGCTCATTTCTTTACCCCTTTGTCCCTTCGTGAGATCGTAAAGCTGCGTATCTCCGAGCCGTTTCGTTCTATGTACCTGTCATCCGGCGTAAGCTCGAAGCCGTTCTGTCCGGCGTATGCTGCTGCCGAAAGTACCGCAAGGATATCTGTTTTCCTTTCCGCCGGAAAGCTGTCCGCAGTGATCTCCGTTTTGTCTCCCATTAACGCAAGAACGTAATCCTTCATCTTTTCCTTTGAATAAGGGTTGTTTATTTCCTTCCGCTGCTGCTCGGCCGCACGGTCAAGATCAGCCTGCGTCATCTCGGGGATCTCCGTTACGGCGGCGGATCTGATAACCTTCTGTTTGCTCGGGAATCTCAGCGAAGCCGTGTCGATGAACTCCTGCGTATAGAGCTCGTACAACTCGCCGTATGCGGGGATGTCATCGCCTTTGTCAAATGCCTCGACCATCTGCTTAAGTACCTGCTGTACGCTCCCGCGGGTATTCTCATCATGGCTCAGCAGGAACCTTGCCCGACCTACTGCAAGATTCAGATATATATTTATCTTCTTCTGTATATCATTCGTTATCCTGTTATAATCATCGCTGAGGAATCTGATAGTCGTTTCAAACAGTCCGTGTACGCGCTGCTCGGCTGCTGCTTCATCATCGCAGCCCTCGCTGTCGAAGCAGTCTATGACGATAAGCTCATATATATCCGTGTCACGCCGCATACGTTCAAGCTCTTTAAGTATGGCAGGGCGATAGATGTGTATTTTCTGCTCCTTGATAAGACGTGAATATTCCTTGATAAAAGAACCCTCGCAATATGACATGAGATTATTCGTGAGCTCTTCAAGCGTTTTTTCCTCCACGACCTTTTCTATTATCGACCTTATGGATGTAGAGAGCTTTTTGAGTGAGTCCGCGAGCTTTTTCGCGTCGTAATATACCGGCTTGAGCGCAAAGGTATACGGATTTGAGCTCCACTGTTCGCGGTTGATAAGACGGTTATAGATATTGAAAACGTAAGACGAATACTCTTCCTTGGAGGGACTGATAAGCTGTGTGAGAAATTCGGCAAGGGCGATCCCTGCCTCTGTCATAACGATCTGCTTTTCATAGGAAACGTCATCTGTTTCCTCGCTGAGCCAGCCGGCTTCGTAGAAGCTCCTTATCACTGCACCCGCGCGGTCGTTCGGGGACATATCGCCCGGATCCGTTTCACTGTTTTCATTCACTGTCATAAGATACGAAGCAATAGTATCACGTACGCTGTCACGGCTGATCCTGTAAGAGATCTCATTCTCAAAGAGCTCATACACTTCGAGAAGACACCCTGAGTTTATCCTGTAATTGCTGTTTCCCGCAAGCAGATTAAAGAAGTTATTCGGTATTCTGTCAAATGCATTCATGGCGTCACCCCGTTACAGCACATAAGTTTGATAAAAGTATTATACCATACATTTTGTAATAATTCAAGTACGGCTTGAATGTCAACAGAGGATAATAGCACCCGAGGACGCTGTCCGTGAGAGTGATGCTGTAATAGTGAAGAACGCCGCAGCCTGAATTAACAAGCTGCGGCGATTCCTTATATCAAAATAACATCACATACGGTTTTATGTACAACGGTAACATCTTCCCGGAACAGGACAAACGCGCTATACGCCTATCTGCATCGTAAACACGAACCCCTCACAATGCTCGTATCTGCGTACATTGTGGCGTATGAAGAGCCATTGTTGTTCCGGACTCATCATATTGACCATCTGTCCGCCAATCGCTCCGGCCTCTCTCGAAGTAAGATCGCCGTTGTAGCCGTTTCTGAGATTGACGCCTACCTCGCTTGCTGCTTCCATCTTGAACTTTTCAAGATTATCTCTTCCCTGTACTGTTGTAACATCCTTCATGATTATAAATCCTCCGTTATTTTTCGGCGGCATTTTCCGCCGTTATTTTTTATCCCGGGGCTCGCTTAATGCCGATCTGCGCCGAAAAGCCCCGGCAAAAATGTGTCTGTGGCTTTTCATCGTATCTCAGCATTAATAATATGCTCCTTTTTGCACATAATATCAAAGTAAATTTCTGCAAGCTGTATTTTTCCGTATCATCAGGCGGCATCACAGCCATACATATCACGCATACGCTCGTACATGGTATCCGCAAATACGGCATACCCTCTGCAGGGGTCGTTCACAAACACATGAGTGACCGCTCCGACAAGCTTGCCGTCCTGTATAACGGGGCTTCCGCTCATTCCCTGTACTATGCCTCCCGCAGTTTCGATAAGCCTTTTGTCCGTAACGCAGATTATCATATCATGCCCGTTCGTGCCGCTGAGATCGATCCTCTCTATCTCGACGGAATAGCTCTCGGGCGTGCGTCCGCTGACGGTGGAAAGTATCTGTGCACTGCCAGTCCGTATATCCTGACGCATGGCAACAGGTACAGTCTCACCGCATTGCGGGACATCACGCAGCTTTCCGTACAGCCCCTCATTACAGTTGAGCACGAGACTTCCGCTCGCTTTCTGTGATATGAACGAGCCGACAAGCTCTCCCGGATGCCCTCCGGTGCTCTTTATTATCCCGTTTATCACAACATCAGCTATCTCTCCGCTGTACAGCGGGAGGATATCCCCGGTATCGACATCACATACCGGATGCCCCAGACCCGCAAATCTTCCGCTTGCGGGATCATAGAAGGTCATCGTGCCGATGCCTGCCGAGCTGTCTCTTACCCACATACCGGCGTGGAACCTTCCATCCTCAGACGAAAGCGCAGGCTTTAGGAATACCACCGTTTCCGTGCCGCATCGGTCGATCCTGACACCTACTGTCCTGCCCTCTGACATTATATCTGCGATATCGTCATTGCATCTGATGCTTTTCCCGGAAACAGCTATGATGATATCCCCCGCCCTGATGCCTGCATCCGAAGCCGGAGATACGATCTGTCCGCCGCTTTCAAATCCAGCCACATCAATGACCATAACTCCCTTGGTGAGCATTTTTATACCAAACGGAGATCCGCATGGTATCACAGCCGCATCACCTACTCTGCATACCTCAATCGTCTTTATTGGGAACAGTCCGAACAGGCGAAGCTGTGCGCTTTCTGTACGGCTTTCTCCTCTGCCTGCGTCCTGCGAAAGATTTACAGATTCCGCTTCGCCGTTCTCATATGCAAAGGCAGAAATGCTTATGATATTGTCAAAGCACAGCTTTTCGCCGTCTGCAAGATAAAACCTGTCGGGCAGAGTAAGATCGTAATAGATAATCGTTCCTGCCGCTGCGAAAACGGCAAGGAAAAGAAACATAAGCAAAGGAAAAATCGCCGCCGCAGGGATAAATAAGCGAGGATGTCCGCGCCCGCGCCGGTTTTCCTGACCAAATTCTTTTTTCAATCCTTCCATATCCTTTCATTTTCCCAAGATCAGCAGTTTATTCCTGTCATACGGCGCATTTCACGCCGCAGGATTACTATCTGCATTTCACGAATAAATATAAGAGTTTTATTTTTCCGAGACCGCTGGATCTCATCGTTTTCGAGTATACATCCGGCTGGCAAAAAAAGGAGTCGAAATCAACATATACTTTTCTGTTCAAAACAAGAAAATCGGAATGATAGATGGATTTTATTAAAGAAATATGACAAATAGCGTTGCGTTTTTATACATATTACCCAAAATATGACAACTATTTTAATGTAAATTGTAAAAAATGTTTTTGTACTATTGCAATAGTTTGTGAAATATTATATAATGAATATCGGTGAAATCATGTACAGCCGGACTGTAAAGCCCCGGTGCCGCTTTCCGCAGGATCGCTGCAGCGGGCAGGAAAAGCGTACAAGTATAAAGGAGAGATCATACCATGAAAGCATACACAGCGGAAAATATCAGGAATATTGCTATCGCAGGACATTCAGGCTCCGGCAAGACCACTCTTGCCGAAGCACTTCTGTTTAAAGCAGGCGCGACAGAACGTCTCGGAAAGACCGTTGACGGAAATACTGTCTGCGATTACGATCCCGAGGAAATAAAGCGCAAGGCTTCTATAAGCGCATCTGTTGCATCGTTTGAATATAACGATGTAAAGGTGAATCTTCTCGATGCACCCGGACTTTTCGACTTTGAGGGTGAATCCTGCGAAGCAATCACGGCATCTGATACAGTGCTTATCACGGTATCGGGCAAATCCGGAGTAAAGGTAGGCACCGAAAAGGCATACGAAAAGGCAGTAAAGCTCAAAAAAGCAACAATGTTCGTTATAACCAAGGTCGATGACCCCGATGCAAACTTCTATAACGTCCTCACAGATCTCAAAACTGTATTCGGACCGACAGTATGCCCCGTCATCGTTCCCGTTATCCAGGGCGGCAAGGTCGCATCATATGTCAACCTTATCGAGATGAAGGCTTATACCTACGACAACAACGGCAACGCTGTAGAGACCGAGATGCCCACAGCCGAAGTATCGGAAAAGCTCGAATACCGTATGGACGGTCTTATCGAAGCGTTCTCTGAGGCAGTTGCAGAGACTGACGACGAGCTCATGGAAAAATTCTTCGAGGGCGAAGCCTTTACACAGAAGGAACTCGTTCACGGTCTTCACAAGGGCATGAATTCCGGCAAGATAACTCCCGTTATTTGCTGCTCGGATATCACAATGGGCTGCATAGATATGCTCCTCAAGGAGATAGAGCTGCTCATGCCTTCCCCCGCTGATGTTCCCTCTGTTGAAGCAGAGAGCGCAGACGGAGATATCGTTGAGACGAACTATGATAAATCGGCTCCCGCCGCAGGATTTATATTCAAGACTATCGCCGATCCCTTCGTAGGCAAGATGTCGTTCATAAAGGTCATGAGCGGCGAGCTGAAGGCAAACGGAGATTATATCAATTCCAAGGGCAATACCCCCGAAAAGCTCGGCAAGCTCTATGTGGTATGCGGCAAGAAGCAGACCGAGGTCGCTTCCGTGAGTGCAGGCGATATCGTAGCGGCAGTCAAGATAGGCGCCGCAACGAACGATACTCTCTGCGATGCATCGAGGGTCGTATCCTATCCCGCTATCGAATTCCCGAAGCCCTGCTTCAAAATGGCTGTCAAGGCAAAGACACAGGGCGACGAGGCGAAGATATCCTCCGGTCTGCAGAGACTTACCGACGAGGATCTCACCCTTCTGGTATCTCAGGACGATTCCACGAAGGAAACTCTCATCGCAGGCCTCGGCGAACAGCATCTTGAGGTCGCAGTCGCAAAGCTCAAGACAAAATTCGGTGCGGACGTGCTGCTCACCGAACCCAAGATAGCATATAAGGAAACTATCCGCAAAAAGGTCAAGGTACAGGGCAAGCACAAGAAGCAGTCAGGCGGTCATGGTCAGTACGGCGATGTATGGATCGAATTCGAGCCCTGTGTATCGGACGATCTCGTATTTGAAGAGAAAGTATTCGGCGGTGCGGTTCCCAAGAACTACTTCCCTGCTGTTGAAAAGGGTCTTCAGGACTGCATGAAGAAGGGCGTTCTCGCAGGATTCCCCGTTACAGGCGTCAAGGCGGTCCTCGTAGACGGTTCATATCACCCCGTTGACAGCTCCGAAATGGCATTCAAGACAGCTGCCGGCATAGCATTCAAGGACGGCATGAAGCAGGCCGATCCCGCTATACTCGAACCTATCGGCAGTCTCCTCGTTACAGTTCCCGATGACAACACCGGCGATGTTATGGGTGATCTCAACAAGCGCCGCGGCAGAGTTCTCGGAATGAACCCTGTAGACGGAAGAAAGGGCTATACAGCTGTTGAGGCTGAGGTACCGATGCGCGAGATGCAGAGCTTCAATACCCAGCTCCGCCAGATATCAAGAGGAAAGGGCAGCTTTACCTTTGATTTCCTCAGATATGAGCAGCTACCCGCAAACCTCGTGAGCGATGTCATCCTTTCTGCCGATGATACCTGATGCTGACGATATAATAAAGCATATCAACTGAAACCAATAAACAAGCCGTATCTCTGATATGACGACAGAGATACGGCTGTTTCTATAGCAATTTCATGTCGTTATCTATATATATGTAATAAAAAATATCAAAATGATTTAAGAAAATATATTGACAAATCAGCCCGGATGATTTAAAATAAATATATATGCTTGAACTGTCCGACAGGATAAGCTTCGATAGCATCCCATAAAGGATTATTATAGCAAAGGAATGATTTTGATAATGAGAAAACTCATAGGTACTATAGCAACATTGCTGCTTTGCGCCGCAATGTCGGTCATGCCGGTATTTGCCGCCGAAGCTAAGGATACCGAACAGACGTCCGCAAAAAAGACGGAAACTGTTCAGTCCGATAACAATAAAACTACTCTCTGCTTTGACACCAATTCATTCATTGATAAGCTGCATACCTTCGGATGCACAGAAGAATCCGGCTTCAAATATTACATAAGCACCAAGCGTTCGCTGCATAACGGCAGCCTTGTATTGTCACAGAATTTTGCGGATCCTCTTCCCGAGGGAAATAATAGTACGGGCGTATATTTTTCGGCTTCGGATTTTGGTCGTAATGATTTCAAAGGCTGCACGATAACCTGCTATGTTTACGCACAGGCAGTCGGCGCGGATGAACTGAGACTGTTTGCCGACGGCGATGTTTATATCACCACGAATATCCCCATAACAGCAAGCTCCGCCTGGAGAATGGTAACACTTGAGATCCCTGATAATATATCCAACACAAAGTTCGGATTCATTATAAAATCGAGCAAGGGCTTCAATGAAGCGGTATGCTATGTAGATAACCTTAATGTACTGGATGAGAACGGATATCCTTTACAGAACGTCGGTGATTACCGTAAAGAGGCCGATACCGCTTCTGCAAGGGTATTCGGCACCTTCACCGTGATAATATTCGTAATGCTCGTATTCGCGGTCATCGCAGGCTGTGTGCTCTTTATCCGCAGACTCAAATACAGATACCGCTGATCTTATACTCAATAAAGACTCGACCGAAAGCACCGCAACACGGGGCTTTCGGTCGTTTTTGCGGCAGCACGCCGAAATTGTATTAATATTGTAACCTTGATGATATTGATTAGCATCCTGCAATATGATATTATAATATTTGAGTATACTGCAATAGATGTATATATCCTGCACGCTGCACCTGAGCAGCAGGATAAAATCACAAAGATCATGTCAGCCGCCAAAGTGCTGACAAGGAAAGAGATATCAAATGCCGACAGAAATGATTCAGGGCTCCCAGGGAGCCGAAAACACACAACAGACAAAGCAAAACTACAAGCCGCTTCTCAGCCTGCTCGGATGCCTGTATTCAGCGCTGCTGATCTATTTTGATTATGCGGTATTCTTCTATGATATAAGATATACCAGCAGGATCAGATTCGCCATAGTAGGTGCTGTCGTATCGGTACTCGTGTGCATACTGTTCTTGTATACCCGTAAAACACCGCTCACAGGTTTCCTCGGTATGCTGAATGTGGTGCTGTTCTTCCCGCTGCTGCTAATGGACTGGGGAAACTGGCCGCTTCTGATACCGGCTGCGATAGTTACGCTTTTCGGTTTTTTCGCGTGTCATATCAATGATACGGCAAAGACCATTCTTGGGACGATATTCCTGCTGATGTACATACTCGGCGGTATCGCGTTCTACCTGCTGACAAGTATGTTCACAGTCAAGACGGTCGATACCATAATCGCTGAGGAAGCTTCGCAGTCGGGCGATTTCAGATATTATATGCTCGATATCAAGAACAAATCCTCCGGAAAATACGCGGTGTATATCCAGCCCAATACGCTCGACAAGGAAAACGGGATATTCCGCCTTGAGACCACTGTCAAAAAGATGATAAGACAAGTCAACAAGCCCGCGGAGCTCTCCTGTGAATGGAAAGGCGACGAGCTGCTCATAAACGGTGAAGTATTCTTCACAGAGAGCAAGCACTGCCAGAAGATATCGGGCGATACGGTATATCAGCTTGAGGACGACAACTGGAAGTACACACGCTTTGATCTAGATTACCCGATCTCAGAGCTGATAAGCGCTATCCGCAGCACTATCGAAAGACAATTCGGAAAAAAAGACGAAGGTACTGCTGCTTCGACAGCTGCCGAAACAACGGTCATCGGCGAAAAGAACTCCGAAGAAGACGATAAGACAGACAGCAGCGATGAAAGCGAAACTACATCCAAAAAATCAGATGATGACTGATATACGGGGTGAACAGAATATCTGTTCACCCCGTTTTTTGAGATTTTTTTCAAAAAACACTTGACAAATAAGGAATAATATGTTAGAATATATTCTGTTATTCCTCGTCCGCACATTAAAGAGGCGGGCGTAATCCAAGAGGAGGTGCAAAAAATGGCAAAGTTGAATGAAAACTATGAGGCCATGATCATTTTTTCGCTCAAAGAGGGTGAGGAAAAGGTCAAGACTCTCGAGGAAAAGTTCAAGAAACTTATCGAGCAGAACGGTACTCTCGAAAACATTGACGAGTGGGGCAAGAGAAAGCTTGCTTACGAGATCAATTACGAGACAGAGGGCTATTATGTTCTCTATACGTTTACATCGAAGTCTGAATTCCCCGCTGAGCTCGACCGTGTCCTCAAGATCACAGACGGCGTTATGCGTTCTATGACCACAGTCAAGATGCCCGAGGCTGCCAAGTAATTTCGGAAGGAGTGCTTAATTATGCTGGGTTCATGTGCAATAAACAAGGTCATATTAATGGGAAGACTCACCCGTGACCCCGAGCTTCGGCAGTCACAATCAGGCACTGTTTCATGCAGACTGAGCGTTGCGATCGACAGACCGCTTTCTTCGGCTGCTGCACAGAGCGGAGCAGAGCGTCAGACTGATTTCATATCAGTCGTATGCTTTAATAAGACCGCCGAATTTGTATCGAAGTATTTTGTCAAGGGCAGGCTCATCCTTGTGGAGGGCTCGCTCAGAACAGGCTCCTATACTGATTCCAAGTATCCCGATGTTAAGCATTACACGACCGATGTCTGGGCAGACAACATTTCCTTCGGAGAGACAAAGTCTTCCTCCGCAGGATATCAGAGCCCGTCAGGAGGTTATGCACAGGGCGGTTATTCCGCACCGGCACCGTCAGGCTATGATGCTCCCAAGCAGATCCAACAGCCTGCTCCGTCCGTTTCGGTCGGACAGCTCGACGATTTTGAAGAGATCATCAGCGACAGTGATCTGCCCTTCTGACAATCAAAAAATGATCAGTAAGGAGGTTTTATAGTTATGGAAAAGGACAGAGAAAAGTCCCCCAGAGGAATGAAGAGAAACCGTAAGAAGGTATGCAAGTTCTGTGAGAGCAGGATCGACAAGATAGATTATAAGGATATCTCCAAGCTCAAGAACTACATGACAGAAAGATCGAAGATCCTTCCCCGCCGTGTAACAGGCACTTGTGCTTATCATCAGAGAGAGCTTACAACAGCTATCAAGCGTGCAAGATATATGGCTCTTCTCCCCTATGTTTCCGACTAATATTATTCCTACAGCACAGCAGCTCCCCCCGGACGATATTCGGGGGGAGCTTTTTATTGTTTATAATATCAGATTATTATATTTCCTCAAATCTTTCCTGCACTTATTATCAGGAAATCCGGCTTGTGGAAAAGATCGCTGTACTCGGGGAAGCTCTTCAGTAGCTCTTCATCGGGAAGCGGTTCTGTCATCCTTTCGATCGAAAAGCCGCTCTCAAAAAGAAGATTTACTATAGTGGAGAACATCCTGTGATATTTCAGCACACCGTCAACAAACCATTTTGTCCTGCGTTCGCCTTCTATAGCATAACCTGCAAGATTCACATACAGCTTGTTCCCAGATGCATCCCTTGTCCACCTGTCCCCGGACGAATAGCTCGTACAGATCGGATTCTCCTGTGAGAATACAAGTACTCCTCCGTCGGTGAGCAGGCTGTGTATGCTTCTCAGCACCGCGCCCAGATCATTTATATAATGGAATGCGAGCGAGCTTATCACAGCATCATATCTACCCTGTATCTGCGAGATATCCTCAATAGGCATACGTATATATTCTATCCTCGGGTCACTGTTCTTCTCCCTTGCCACTGCGAGCATTTTTTCCGATATATCCACTCCGGTGATCTTTTCAGCGCCCATATCTGCATATTTCATGCAGTGATCCCAGAAGCCGAAGCCGAGATCGAGAACGCTCTTCCCCTTCAGATCAGGCAGCTGCGACAGCAGTGCAGGGATCTCAAAAAGTTCATTGGCGTTCGTGGGGTTCTCTCTTAACTTCTTGTATCCCTCAAAGAACGTATCATTATCATATATATTCTGTTGTGACATAATACTTTTCCTCCATTGCAAAAAAGCCATAGCATCTCATTATACCGGGATGCTATGGCTTTTTGAAACTTTGTCTGACAGGTATCGGATCAGATGCCTGTTACCTCTGCGATACCGTTTCCGCCGTTTCTCTTTACATTACGGAGAACATTGTCGAGCTTTGCAAGCAGAGCGTTAAGGTCGCCGCAGTCACCGGGCAGATAGTGATATACACTGCCGGATGCCGTGAGCTGAACGCCGAGGTTGTTTATCGTATATATGCTGCCCATTGATGTCAGCACATTCTGAGCCACGCTCATAGCCTGCGAATCGGATACGCTGTTGTTGAATACGAAGCAGAACTCGTTACCCGTGATGTTGTAGATCTCGGCGAGGTTGCCGAAATCGCTCGTGAGCTTATCTGCGACCTGCGAAAGATATTCATCACCGAACTCATATCCGTAGGTATCGTTTATGCTGCGGAAATTATCAAGGTCGAATACTGCAACATTGAACTGATCGCTGTCAAGTCTGCCGCTGATATCGTTATCGAGAGCATAGCGGTTCTTCATGCCTGTGAGGATGTTGGTAAGAGCGAAGTCGGACATTTTCTGGTTGGAACGCTTGAGCTTGCTGTCGAACGCTGCGACCTGAGCTTCTCTTCTGGCGATCTCGGCTGCCTGTCTCTTTGCGATACCTGCAACGATGAAGATAGCTGTTTCACCGATGAGGAGCATTATGCCCATGATCATAACAAGCATATTGAAGATTACCGAGATACCGGCGATCTCACGCTCTGAACCGATGGCGCTGATATCGACAACGGCACGGAACATCTCTGTTGCTGTTGACTGAAGGGGATATACTTCCTGTATGTAGATGTTGTTTATATCTTCACCTGAGATCTGGGTGTAGTTGTCCTGGAACTGGTCGAGCTTCTTTCTGTATGCCTTGGTAAAGGTCTTTGCAGCCTCATATCTTCTCTTCTCCAGCTCTGCAGTTTCTTTGTAGTTGCTCTTGTAATTGGCAACGAGATTCTCATAATCATCCATTGCCTTATAAGCGTGGTCGAATGTGAGCGTGATATTGGAAATATTCTCGTAAGGACTTCCTATGCCCGCAACGACCATGAGGACATATCGGTTGACCGAAAGAAGATCCTCGTTAACGGTATTGATATAATCGGCCTTCTGCTGAGTAGCGGTATAAGTCCTCTGGTTGCCCTGATAGAACGCAGCCATGAGCGCGATACTGATACCGATAACGACTGCGAGCAGAACTCCCGAAAAGATATATACTCCTACACCTGATCCCTGTTTTTTAGCTTGCTTCTTAGCCATTCAGTCCGCCCCCCTTATGATTTGCTGCCCGATGCCAAATCCTGACCCGGATGGAGAAGGAGCTGAACCGCATCGTCATTCAAATTGCTTGCATTTACATACATGACACCTGTATCGACTGTAGCGATCGTAGTTTCGCCGTTGATAAGACGGCTCGCATAGCTGACGCCGAGGTATCCCATGTTATAGGGGTTCTGAACGACAGAACCAGTGAGTATACCCTTCTGGATATATTCTATCTCCTGGCTGTGCGAGTTGAAGCCCACTACCTTGACCTTGCCGCCGAGTCCCAGTTCGCTTATCGCATCACATATACCGAGTGTCGAGTTCTCGTTCGTACCGAACATAAGATTGATCTCGGGATGAAGCTCTATCATCTTCTGTGTGATTTCTTTCGCTTTCGCACGGTCATTGTCGCAGTGTTCAGTAGATATGATATTGTAGAGATTAACATCAGCGGAATATATTCCTGAGCTTGCCGCAGCATCCTTCCTTGCTTTGTTGACTGCGGTGAGCTGGTTCTTGAAGCCATTGATACGGTCAAGAGCGGCCGCAGAAGTAGCACCCTGTCCGACAATGCCGATATTGACATCGGTATTTTCAAGACCGGAGATACTCAACACTTCACGTCCTGCGATAGTTCCGGCAGAGGCATTTGATGAACCGATATATACCTTTCTGCATGCCACATCGGAGATGTCCGAGTTGATCGTGATGATCTTTATGCCCTTGTCAGATGCAGACTTGAGCACGTCGTTAAGCTGTGAACGGTCATCCGGTGCGATAACGATCGCACTGAAGTTATCATTGATCGCATCCTGAATAAATTTTATCTGCTGCTCCACAGCCGAGTCGGTATCGGATTCGCTGTACCTGATCTCGTAGTTCAGTTCCTCACCTGCCTGATCGGCTCCCTTTTCAACGTCGTCCCAGAACTGAACTCCAACGGCCTTACCGATAACAGCGATCTTGCCTCTGGTTTCAACTCCGGAACTTCCGCAGCCAGTTGCCAGCATAGCAATCAGCGACATGGAAAGAGTTCCGATAACGAGCTTTTTACCTAGCCTTCCTTTTTTGTTTTTCATGAAAGCTTGCCCTCCTTGAATAAATAAATACAGCCGCGCCCGCGCCGGATCAATTATTGTTCTGCCATCCGAAGCTTGTTTCAGGCTTCGGGAACCAGCAGTACACGGCATTATATCTTTTTCCGGTGCAGCCGATACCCTGCTGTGTACAGGATATCAGGCATAATGCATCCATAAGCATTGCACCTTATTTATTTTAGCACACTTCAACAGCAAATTCAAGCTATTTTTTACTACATTTATAAATTATTTTTTATATTTTTTTGCCACAATGTTGGGCAATTTGCACAATGACACCCCGAAAAGCAATTTTTGAAAACAAAATCCCCTGCCGGACATATCTGCGCAAACGTTTAACATATGTTCAGAAAAGAACTCACTTATATGCTTTTTCTTCCGGTGATATCAGTGTCATGCTTTCAGATATCCCCACCGTTATGCGGTTTGTATGTCATAATTCTCTTTTTTTGCACTCCTGCGACAATGACGGATGCTTTTCTTTGTTCAATATAAACAACATTATAATCGTCCGACGAGGGTGTATCATGCTGTCATTTGCCGAAAATCAAAAGAACGGAACAGTTTTCCTTTGTTCCGTTCTGAAAACATCCTGTAAAGATCATTCCTTTGCAGACCTGAATGATACTCCCACCATCTTGGGTCCGCTGTTCGCAGCGATAACTCCGCCAACCTGAAAGCGCATCTCGGGGGGATATCCGAGCTGTGAAGTAAGCTCCTTTTCAAGCTGATCGGCATATTCCTGATCATAACCCTGTATCACGACATACGGGCTCTGCGGCACTATCCTGTCGGTCACTATCGACGCGAGCTTCGGAACGACAGCTTTGTCGCCCCTCACCTTGGCAAGTGTGCTTGATACGCCGTGCTTTATCATGATTAGCGGACGCAGACCGAGCATCTCGCCGACAAATGCAGCAGCTGTGCTCACTCTGCCCGATTTTTTAACAAACTCGAGCGAGAAAACGCCGAAATGCACCTCAGTATCGGAATACCATTCATTCAGCATACCCTCTATCTCGTCGGCAGAAGCTCCGCTTTCTGCCTTCATAGCCGCACGGACGACAGGAAAACCGTATGCGCCGGAATAATTACCGGAATCCACTATGCGGATATTGACCTTTCCCTTGGCATCAGGATCACTCTCATAGAACATATCCCTGCCCATTATTGAAGAATTGTAGGTGTTCGAGCCCTTCGATGCGATAGAGATATAGAATATATCGGTATACCCCTGGGTATAGTATTTTCTGAAATTATCGGCATAGGCAAACTGAGTGAGCTGAGAATGGTGCGGCAGATCGTCCGCACTCATGATAAGATCGTAATACTCATGATTAGGGATATCACGGTCATTGAACGCCCTGTCGCCTAAAGTTATCGGGAAGCACATCATATCTATATCATATTTCTCCAGATACTCCTGAGGGATATCGCTCGCCGAATCCACAATAAATTTGATCTTCTGCATATCGATCATTCCTTTCAGTTTATATATTTCCTGTTATCGCCTTATCACCAGATATATTTAGTAAGCTTTCCTTCAGTCGAAAGTTCGGGATAATCCCACTGCCGCAGCACCTCATATACACCGACTGCTACAGAATTTGAAAGATTAAGGCTCCTGAGAGTCGGGCGCATGGGTATGCGGACACATCTTTCGGGAGAAGCATAGAGCAGCTCCTCGGGAAGTCCCTTGTCTTCCCTGCCGAAAACAAGATAGCAGTTATCGGGATATACGACCTCGGAATGCACTCTTCTGCCCTTTGTGGTAAAATAGAAATAATCACCGCTCGTCCTTGCGAAAAAGTCATCGAGCGAATCATATTCGGTTATATCCAGCTTATCCCAGTAATCGAGACCAGCCCGTTTGAGGTGCCTGTCGGTTATCTCAAAGCCGTATGGTCTTACAAGATGCAGTCTTGCGCCCGTAACTGCACAGGTCCTTGAGATATTTCCCGTGTTCTGCGGTATCTGCGGCTCTACAAGTACGATATTAAGTTCCTTCATATCGGTCACCCGTCCTTATCAGAGCGGTTCATAATCGCAGAGCGTGGGATTTTCCATGAGATATCCGAGACATTCCTCGACCATTATGCCCTCCCGCGTTTCCGCAGAATAGCCGTAGGTCGTCTTTATCGCAAGTTCGAGGAACGATGATGCGCGGTTCATCGCCAGCGGCAGACTGTCGCCGCGGAGTATCGAGCCTATCAGCACCGATGCAAAGGCATCTCCGGTACCGGGATAGCTTGCATCCACAGCTTTGTACGGCACGCACCAGAAACGGCTGCTCGTGCGGTCATAGCCGATATTGCACGCCTTGCCGTCGGAATAGACGCTTGTGATAACGACCGTTGAAGGTCCCTTTTCCGAAAGACGGACAAGAAAGCTCTTCATCTGTCCGACTGTCAGATTCGGCTGATACGGCTCCTCACCGAGCAGCATGGCAGCTTCGGTCACATTCGGAGTTATGAGATCGGCTTTTTTCACGAGCTCGCCCATTCTCTTGCGAAGCTTTTCGCCGCACGTCCTGTAGGGCTTGCCGTTGTCCGCCATGACCGGATCCACGACCTTGAATGAGGACTTGTATTCATCAAAGAAATCCATGACAGCGCCTGTCTGCTCATTGGATGCAAGAAATCCGCTGTACACGCAGTCAAAGCCGGTGCCAAGACGCTTGTAGTGAGAAAGAGCCTGCGGTATATAATCGGTAAG